>CAMBXJ010000303.1 GCA_945871455.1 Asaia bogorensis | reverse complement strand
TAATTCGAGCCTCTTGCCCCTTTGATGCCATCCGGCGCCATCGCAGACCACGATTGCGTGCGCGCCCGGCGATACCTGCGTGGCGATCTCCCTGAGATGTTCGTTCATGCCCTCGGTATTGACGGCCGGCAGAATGATCGCCGCGCCGACACCCCGGGCTGGACAGATCGCTCCATAGAGGTAGGCAGAATCGTGACGGTTGTCGCGCACCATGGTCGGACGCGATCCAACCGGCGCCCAGATGTAGGTGTGGCCGCCCTTTTGGCCGACGCGGGCTTCATCTTGAAACCAGACCTCGATCGGCTTGCCCGCGGCGGCAGTACTACCCAGCAGGGCATCCTTTACCAAGCTGGCGAAGTTTTTTTAAAAGCCTCCTGGGCTTCGACATCCGTCTTCGGATGAATGGGACGCGGCTGCAACCGGGTCAGCTTCAGCTTGCGCAACCATTTGCCGATCGTTCGTTCCGTGACGGTCACGGAAAACCGGCGGGTAACCTCTTCACGCAAATCCACACAGCGCCAACGCACGACCCGATGCTTATCCGGATCGGGTCCCTTGATGACCATGTCATTCAATTCGGCCATCTGCGCGTCATTCAGAGATGGCGGCTGCCCAGGGCCATGGCCCGACTTCAAGCCTGCGACGCCTGTCGCGTTGTACCGATGCACCCAGTCGCTCAAAGTCTGGCGCTCCATCCCTGATCGCTTCGCCGCCTCGGTCCGCGTGTGGCCTTCCAGGATAAGCGCTAACGCGAGAAGGCGGCGGACTTGCGCGCCGTCCCGGCTCCGCGACGCTTCGACCCGTAAATCAGAGGCCGTATGCTCGGTTCGAGTGACCGCGATTGCCTTGCCCATTCGATCCCTCCTTGGCCGCGAATCGGCCAACGAGGGTATCGAATCGAACCCGGAGACCTTTGCATAGGGGGGGTGAGTCGGTGTTTCGGACGGTTGGTATAATACGGGGCAGAATATTGAACCAATCCGCCTTCCGTTAACTTCCCATTCAGTTGTGTGCCCCATGATGGCCCCTCAGAACGGCCAAGCGCGGTGCAAAATGCCTGGAATTCTTTCGACAGCGGATGTGGCCCGTCTGCTCTCCGACCCCTCTCCGGAGGCGCGGGCGGAGCTGGCGGCGAAATTGGGGATGGAGCTGAGCGGATCGGCCCTGGCGGTCGGTGAACTCGCCATCGCGCAGGATATCGTCCGCCTGCTGGCGCGCGATGTGGAGGCCGCGGTGCGCGCGTCCCTGTCGCAGAGCCTGCGCCATGCGAAGGATCTGCCGCGTGACGTCGCGCTGCGGATGGCCAACGACATCGAACAGGTGGCGCTGCCGATCCTGAGCGACTCGCTGGTGCTGACCGACGAGGACCTGATCGAACTCGTCCGCGGCGGCTCCACCCGAAAACAGGAACTCATCGCCGCTCGGCCTGTCCTGTCGGAGCAGGTGTCGGACGCCGTGATCGTGCATGCGCATGAAAGCGCGGTCGCGGTGCTGATGGCCAACCCGACGGCGTTGGTCGCCGAGGCGAGCCTGGAGCGTGCTGTCGATCGGTTCGCCGATAGCGATCTGGTCAAGGAAAGCATGGTGGCGCGATCCGTCCTGCCGATGACGGTCGCCGAACGTCTGGCGGTGCTGGTGTCGCGCCGGTTGCAGGATCGCCTGGTGCAGCACCACGCGCTGAAGCCCTCGACCGCCGCCGATCTGGTAATGCGCGGACGGGAAGAAGCGATCATCCGCCTGAGCGCCGGGTCCGACGAACCCGATCTGGCCCGCATGGTGGCGCAGATGTACCACAGCCGACGGCTGACCCCGTCTTTGTTGTTGCGCGGCCTGTGCACCGGCGACATCGCCTTCTTTGAGGCCGCGATGGCCGAAATGGCGGGCATTTCGGTGCAGAACGCCCGTCTGCTGATCCACGATCCCGGCGAGACCGGCATGCGCTCGCTATATCGCAAGGCCGGGCTGCCGGAGGAGCTGTATCCGATGATGCGCACGGCCGTGAACGTGATCGACGAGACCGGCTTCGACGGCCAGGCACGCGACCTGGAACGGTTCCGCGCGCGGGTGATCGCCCGCGTGCTGACGCAGTTCGAGTCGTCCGAACTCAGCGATGTGGACTACCTGGTCGACAAGCTGGGTGATGTGCTGGAGCCGGTGTAGCGCTCGGCACCGCCATTCCCCCCGGTTTTCCCGCGGGCGGACTGCCATGCTACAGGCGGATCCGCATGCAGGGAGGAACCGCAATGTCGAACTTGCCGAACTACGAAATCTTCGCCATCCGCTATGCCAAGCAGGGCCTGCGGGCGGAAAATCACATGTTCATGGGTGGCGACCCGAACAAGATGATCCCGGGCCTGGATTTCTTCACCTATGCCATTCGTGGCGGCGGGCAGACCTGGATCATCGATTCCGGCATGACCGCGGTCAAATCCGCGCGCATGGGCCGCAACTACGATTTCCTGTGCCGCCCATCGGAGGGCCTCGCGAAGGTCGGCATCGATGCGGCCTCGGCCACGAACGTCATCCTGACGCACGCCCATTTCGACCATGTCGGCACGTTGGAAGACTATCCGAACGCGCAATTCCACATCCAGGACGTGGAGATGATCCATGTCACCGGGCGCGACATGTCGCACCCCAATTTCCGCGCCGCCTATCACCCGGAAGACATCAAGGAACTGATCGACCTGGTCTATGCCGGTCGCATGACCTTCCACGACGGCGACGTGACCCTGGCGCCGGGGTTGGAGTTCATCCTGATCGGCGGTCATGCCAGGGGCCAGGCGATCGTGCGGGTGCACACGGCGCGCGGCTGGGTGATCCTGGCATCCGACGCGGTACATGTGTTCGAGGAAGTCGACGAGGGCCGGCCCTTCGCCATTTTCTACGACCTGTTCGTGATGCTGGAAGGCTATCGACGGATCAACCGCCTGGCCGGGTCGCGAGACCTGATCGTGCCGGGCCATGATGCCAAGGTGACCAAAGCCTATCCCGCCGCGGGTCCGGGGCTGGAAGGGCTGGTGATGCGGCTGGATCTGCCGCCGGTCTGGTAACGACCGCCGACCTGACCGATGCCCCCTGGGCGTCCCGCGCGCCCACCGTTATCGCCGGATCAAGCACGGCAATGACGATGGGGGGGCGCCTATCAGTCGATGCTTCGGCCGGTCGGTATAACGCTTCAAGAGCCAAGCTGATTGGTTCCGATCGGAAACACTCCGATCGGAAGCCCTGGGCGGGTCCGATCGGAATCGGTCAGCGCCGCACCAGATGGCGCAGAACGGCCAGCACATCGGCCTCGGCCCCGTCCGGTCGGCCGGAGGCCAGCCAGGCCAGCAGCACCGTGCCGCAATAGACAACGGCGCCGATTGAAACGGCCAGGACCAGGGGCAGCACCAGCGCCTCGTCCCGCGCTGGCATCCACCCCAGGTCGGCGAACCATAGAACCGCGACCATGGCGAACGCTCCCAGCACCGGACGCCATAGCTGGCTGGAAAATCGCGCCAGGGAGATGCCGAACCGGCGGAACGCCATTGCCATGGTCAGGCTCTGCTCGACGCAGATCGCCGCCGCGGCGGCCCAGGCGGCGCCGGCGACGCCGAAGCTTGGGATCACCGCCAGCAGCAGCGCCACCCGCAGGGCCATGCCACCGAGCACGATCCCGACCAGGCCGGCGAGGAAGCCGTGCACGGTGAGCAGGTGCAGGCACAACTGGCCGAATACGGTCATCGTCCCGGCCACCGCAAGTACTTGCAGCACCGGCACCGCCATGTCCCAGGCCGGTCCGAACGCCAGCCGCACCAACGGTGCCGCGACCAGCGACAGGCCCAGCCCCGCCGGCAGGGTCAGCAAGGCCGCGTTGCCCATCAGCCGCGCCAACGTTTCCGTCATCGCCATGCCGCTGTTTCGTGCCACCGCGAAGCCCGCGAAGGTGGCGCGCCCCAGCGGCTCTATCAGTTCCGTCGTCGGCAGGGCGGCAATCTCCGCGCCCACCGCGTAGACCCCGACCGAGGTCGGATTGGTCATCCGCCCCAGCAGCAGCGTATCGGCGCGATCGCGCAGCAGGACGGCCATGCACAGCAGCCAGCTCCAGACGGAATAGCCGGACAGCACCTGCCAGGCCTTTAGCGACAGCCGAGGCCGATACGGGTGCATCGTGTAGCTCATAACGGTGCGCAGGGTGCGCCCGGCGATCAGGCCGTACAGCATCGCCATGTAGCTGCGCAGCATCAGGGCGGCGCCGATCGTCACGACGATGCCGAACAGCTTGGGCAGCACCATCAGCCAAAATTCCTTGTGGAAGGTCATGTTTCGGCGGAAATCGACCACGCCGATATTGGTCAGCCCCTCCAGGAACGGCAGCCACGCCATGACCAGCAGCAGTGGGACCAGGCGCGGATCGGCAAAGAAATCGGCGGTTGGCACCGCGAGCGCGGCAACCAGAAGCGCCACCGCCAGGCCGCGCAGAACATTCAGGGTGAACGCGGTGTCGTAGACGGCGCGATCGGGCGATTTCTCGCGGATGACGGCTTCTTCCGTGCTGATCATCATCAGCCCGTCGATCGACTGCATGAACCCGGCGGCCAACGCGATCAGACCGAAATCCTCGGGCGCCAGCAGGCGGACCAGGATCAGGGTGCTGACCAGGCCCAGGAAGCGCAGGCCGAACCGCCATGCCATGACCCAGGCGGCGCCGACCGCGGTGCGGGCGAGCAGGTTGCGGGCTTCATTCACGGGGGTTGGCATTCACGGGGGTTGGTCCGAGCGGGGGCTGCATTTTCACGGTGGAGGGGCGAAGCGGGAGACGGCGCAAACATGTCCTGGTGCCGAAGATATCCGGGGGTGGGCGCCCGCCTGGGGCGGCGTTGAGGGACCCGGGCAGGCGTCACCATGGCACCTCCGCCGCTACCACGTCCGGTCCGGCACTCACAACAACGCTGGGAACGACGCTTTGACCGACGTTGGCAACCGCCCGTTGGTAACCACCGGTTGGCAAGCACCCTGGACGATTTCGCCAATTCTGCCGCAGACTGCGCCCATGAGCATCATCCTGCACGACCTCGCCGGGGCCGACCCCGACCTTCGGTTCAGCCCCTATTGCTGGCGCACCCGTTTCGCCCTGGCGCATAAGGGATTGCCGGTGGACGCCCTGGCGTGGCGCTTCACCGACAAGGCGGATATCGCGTTTTCCGGACAGGACCGTGTGCCGGTGATCCGGGACGGCGATCGCGTGGTCACCGACAGTTGGGCCATCGCGGGATATCTGGAAGACACATACCCGACCCCGACCCTGTTCGGCAGCCCGACCGGGCGAGCCCACGCCCGCTTCATCAACGCCTGGGCCGACTCGGTGCTGCTCGGCGCCATCGCGCGCCTGATCGTGCGGGACCTGCTGGATGCGGTCGACCCCAAGGACCGGGATTATTTCCGCTCCAGCCGGGAAGCCCGCTTTGGCATGACCCTGGAAGCGGTCCAGGATGGGCGGGAAGCGCGGGTCGGCGCGTTCCGGGAACTGCTGACCCCGGTGCGGCTGGTCCTGCGGTCGCAGGCTTGGCTGGGCGGCGCGGCCCCAAGTTACGCCGATCACATCCTGGGCGGGACGTTGATGTGGCCACGCTGCACCAGCCGGTTCGAACTGCTGGCCGCCGACGATCCGGTCGCGGCGTGGCGGGAGCGGTTGCTGGATCTGTATGGCGGATTGGGGCGGCGCGCGAAGACGGTGGCGGACGGTTAGCCGGCCGATACCGCGATAACGGTGGAAAAATTGGTCGGAGCGGC
>CAMBXJ010000302.1 GCA_945871455.1 Asaia bogorensis | reverse complement strand
CATATCCGTCTCGTCGTAGATTTTCAGCGTCTCGATCGCGACGGCGGCCGGGACGGGGTGGCCGGAATAGGTGAAACCGTGCCCGAACGTGCCGATTTCGTTGCTTTCCTTGGCCAGAGCCTGGAACACGCGATCATTCACCAGGACGGCGCTGATCGGCATGTAGGACGCGGACAACGCCTTGGCGCAGGTCAGGATGTCCGGCTGGATGTCGAGCGTCTGGCTGCCCCAATAATTGCCGGTGCGCCAGAAGCCGCAAATCACCTCATCGACCACCAGCAGCACGTCATACTTGCGCAGCACCGCCTGGATTTTCGGGAAGTAGCCCTTGGGCGGCACGATCACGCCGCCGGCGCCCATGATCGGTTCGGCCCACATCGCGGCCACGGTGTCCGGGCCTTCCGCGAGGATCAGCTTTTCCAGTTCGTCGGCGCAGCGAGTGGCGAAATCGTCCTCGGATTCGCCTGGCAGGCCGGCGTGGTAGAAATGCGGGGTCATCGTATGGACGAAGCCGGGCAGCGGCACGTCGAAGCTGCGGTGGTTGACCGGCAGCCCGGTCAGGGACGCCGACGCGATGGTGATGCCGTGATAGCCCTTGATCCGGCCGATGATCTTCTTCTTCTTCGGCCGCCCGAGGGCGTTGTTCATATACCAGATCATCTTGATGGCGGAATCGTTCGCCTCCGACCCGGAATTGGCGAAGAATACCTTGCTCATGGGCAATGGCGCCCGCTCGATCAACATTTCCGCCAGGTCGATGGCGGGTTCGTGCGATTTGGCGGTGAACGCGTGGTAGAAGGGCAGCTTGCGCATCTGGGTGACCGCGGCCTGCACCAGACGTTCGTTATCGAAGCCCAGGGACGCGCACCAGAGTCCGGCGACGCTTTCGATGTATTCCTTGCCAGTGTCGTCCCACACGCGGACACCTTTCCCGCGAGAAATCACCACGGGGCCGACCTCCTGATGGGTTTTCAGGTCGGTGTAGGGGTGCAGAACGTTCGCGATATCACGGGCGGCGGCGGAATTCGCGCCGAAAGGCGGGGGCGGTGCCATGATGGGCCTCCTGGGTTGACGTGACACCATAGCTGTCGCCAGGACCGATCGGAACCGGTTAAATCAGCGGGGAGACACAACATGACCTATCCCGACTTCTGGCTGATCTACCTTCGCGCCCATGCTCGCCCCGCGACGAGGGCGCTGCACTATGCCGGGACCACCCTGGCGCTGGTGTGTCTCGTGCTGGGTCTGGTCGATGCGTGGTGGTGGCTGCCGCTGGCGCCGGTGGTTGGCTATGCCTTTGCCTGGGCCGCCCATTTTGGCGTCGAGGGGAACCGGCCCGCGACGTTCGGACATCCGGTCTGGTCGCTGGCCAGCGATTTCCGGATGCTGGGGCTGTGGGTTTCGGGCCGGTTGGGGCCACATTTGCGCAGGGCGGAGGCACAACAACGCTAATCGCGTGAATTTTTTCGCCGGTTGACCTTATTCGTGGCGGCGGCGCGCGGGGGGTCCCCACTTGCATTGCTCTATGGAAGGGATCCACCGATGCCCAAACCCGTGCTCGGCGCGTATTATTCCAATACCGGTCGTTCGAAAGCCGCCGCGGAGGACATCGCCCACCGACTCGATGCCGACCTTGAACGAATCGAACCAGTCGGACACGACCCAGCCAGTTTTTTCGGCTTCCTGCGGGCGGCCCTGGCGTCGCTCCTCGGCGACACATGGCCCATCAAGCCACCGAGTTCGACCGCCGTTGCCTATGAACTCGTGGTGATCTGCGCGCCGGTCTGGGCCGGCCGATTGGCTCCGCCGGCACGCGAATGGCTCAATCTGTCTCGCGCGCGGATCAAGGATATCGCGGCTTGCGCGACGGTTGGCGGTACCAAGGGTCCGAGGTTTTTCGCCGATGTGGAGAAAGCGGCCGCGAAGCCGATCCGGACAAGGGCGGTGATTACGGAGGGCGACTGGAAGTCGGGCGCCCACAAGCCGATCGTCGACCGCTTTGTTGGCGGTCTGCCACAGCCGGCGCTGGCCGCGGCTTGACGTTTTCGAACCGTCGCTCCCAGGCGGCTCGCCACTGAGAAAGCGACCGTAGGGCGGGGCTTCCGCCCCGGACCCCGACCAGGGCTCTGCCCTGGACCCGCCAAAGGCACGGCCTTTGGAATGCGATTCTTTGGTTGGATTGAGGGATGGGGCGCTACCCGGACCCATCACCGTCCGGGTAGCGCCCCATCCCTCAATCCAACAATGGTCCGGGTTCCAAGGGCCGTCGCCCTTGGCGGGTCCAGGGCAGCGCCCTGGTCGGGGTTCCGGGGCGGAAGCCCCGTCCTACCCCCGCGGCCACTCCACCCGAGGCTCACTCCGCCCCGACCGCACCGTCGGCTCGCTGCGCCGGATCGGGCGGGTATGGGGCGGCGGCGGCGGGCGGTCGTTCAATTCCTCGGGATCGGGCAGTTCATACGCCGCGGGCGGGATGGGTGGGCGCGCCACCACGGGTCCGGAGGGACGGCGGTCGGGTGGGCGTGGGGCGTAGATCTCCTCGAAGTCGGCTTCCCGGGACGCGGCGGGCAGGCGCAGCGCCAGGTGGCGGATTTCGTTCTGGATCTCGTCGAGGCGCGCCTCGATCACTTCCAGGCGGGACTTCACGCCGATCACGCTGAACGGCATGAACAGGAACGCCACGGCATAAAGCAGGGCCGGCAGCAGCAGCAGCAGCGGCACCCACCAGGGAACCCAGTCGGGGAGGACGAATGGCATGGTCATGGTGTCGATCCTAGCACGCCCAGGCGGTAGGGTGGGTGGATTTCCATCCGCCGTCGTGCGAAGCGTGCTCTCAGATTGATTGCGAAGCGTGCTCTCAGGTTGATTGCGAAGCGTGCACCCATGTTGTTGCTGATTCCAGGCCCCGTTACCACGCGCCCCGAGGTCCGTGCCGCCATGGCACGGGACCTCGCGCCCTGGGACAACGCGTTTCGCGATTTTCTGACCAATCTGCGCCAGCGGGTGCTGCATGCGGCAAACGGCACGCCGGATACGCATGCCACCCTGCCGCTGCAAGGCTGCGGTCATTTCATCACAGAGGCCGCGGTTCGCACGTTTCTGCCTCCGGGCGGCAAGATTCTGATCCCGAACACCGGGTCCTATTCCGATCGGATGGTCCGTCTGACCCGCGAAGCCGGACGGGTGCCGATCTCCTTGCCTATCGCGAGCAACCAGCCCACGGACCCGCAAGCCGTCGCCGATGCGCTGGCGGCCGATCCGTCGATCGGCCATGTCGGGGTGGTCTACTCGGAAACCGGCAGCGGGGTGGTGCATGATGCGCGCGCAATCGGGGACGTGGTCCGCGCCGCGGGCCGGCGGATGATTGTCGATGCCGTGTCCGCGTTCGGCGCCCTGCCCTTCGACATGGCGGCCCAGCCCGAGGTCGATGCCCTCGTCTTTACCTCCAACAAATGCATCGAGGCGCTGCCGGGCATGGCCTTCGCTGTCGCGCGCATCGATCGGTTGGAGGCGTGTGCCGGCAACGCGGGAAGCTGGTCGTTCGACCTGTCCGACATCCATGCCCACAGCCTGCGCGGCGGACCCGGCAGCTTTCGTTTCACCCCGCCGGCCCAGGTGCTGGCGGCGTTCGATCGGGCGCTGGATTTCTACGATGCCGAGGGCGGGCAGCCGGCGCGCCTGGCGCGCTACACCGCCAATATGCGCGCGTTTTATGACGGGATCAGCGCCCTGGGCCTGACCCCTTATCTGGCCGCCGAACACCAGGGCCCGATCATCGTCAATGTGCATGCGCCGGCTGATCCGGCCTGGGACCTGCAACGCTTCGTCGATGCCCTGAAGGCGCGCAACGTCCTGATCAGCAATTTCTACAACACGCCGACACCAACATTCCGCGTCGGGTGCATCGGCGCGATCACACCCGAGGATATGCGGGGTGCGGTCGCGGCAATGGACGCGGCCTTGGTCGAAATCGGCGTGAAAAACCGGGAGCACATCCAATGAGCAATCCAGACCTCGACATCGCTCGCGCCGCGATTCTCCGCCCGATCGGCGAGATCGCCGCAAAGCTGAACATCCCCGATGACGCGGTGGAGCCGTACGGACGGCACAAGGCCAAGATCGGCCTGGATTTCATCAAGTCCCTGGAAAGCCGCAAGGATGGCGCGCTGGTGCTGGTCACCGGCATCAATCCGACCCCGGCCGGCGAGGGCAAGACCACCACCACGGTCGGCCTGGGCGACGCGCTGAACCGGATCGGCAAGCGCGCCGTCATCGCCCTGCGGGAGCCCAGCCTGGGACCCAGCTTCGGGATGAAAGGCGGCGCGGCCGGCGGCGGGTATGCACAGGTTGTGCCGATGGATCAGATCAACCTGCATTTCACCGGCGATTTCCATGCGATTACTTCGGCCAATAATCTTTTGGCGGCGATGATCGACAACTCGATCTACTGGGGCAATCCGCTGGGGATCGACGCGCGCCGGATTTCCTGGCGGCGGTGTCTGGATATGAACGACCGGGCTTTGCGCTCCATCGTTGGCAGTCTGGGCGGGGTGGCGAACGGGTTTCCTCGGGAAGACGGGTTCGACATTACCGTTGCTTCCGAAGTCATGGCCGTGTTCTGCCTGGCGAGCGACCTGGCCGATTTGCAGGGGCGTTTAGGCCGGATGATCGTGGCGCAGAAGCGTGACGGGACCAATGTGACGGCAGCCGACGTGAAAGCCGACGGCGCCATGTCGGTGTTGTTGAAGGACGCCGTGGCGCCCAATCTGGTGCAGACGTTGGAGGGTTCTCCCGCGCTGGTGCATGGCGGGCCGTTTGCCAATATCGCGCATGGTTGCAACTCGGTGATGGCAACGCGGCTGGGGCTGAAACTGGCCGATGTGGTGGTGACCGAGGCCGGGTTCGGCGCCGATCTGGGTGGCGAGAAGTTCCTGGACATCAAGTGCCGCGCGGCGGGGCTGAAGCCATCCTGCGCGGTGGTGGTGGCGACCGTGCGTGCGTTGAAAATGCATGGCGGCATTGCTCGGAACGCACTGGGGCCGGAAAATGTGGAGGCCGTTCAGCGCGGCACCGCCAATCTGGCACGTCACGTGGAGAACCTGCGCAAGTTCGGGCTGCCGGTGGTGGTGGCGGTCAATCACTTCACGTCCGACACCGCGGCCGAGTTCGAGGCCATCCGGGACGCCATGGCGGCGATGGGGGTGGAGGCGATTTCCTGCACGCATTGGGCGCATGGCGGTGCGGGCGCCGAGGCCCTGGCGCATGCCGTGATGAAGCGGATCGACGCCGGCGAGGCCGCCTACAAGCCGCTGTATCCGCTGGAGATGAAGCTGGCCGACAAGATCCGGACCATCGCGCGGGAAATCTATTGCGCCTCCGACATTTCCGTGCCCGACGCGGTCGCTCGGCGGTTGCAAGCGTTCGAGGATGCGGGATTCGGCAACGTACCGGTGTGTATCGCCAAGACGCAATATAGCTTTACGTCGGACCCGACCGTGATGGGGGCGCCCACGGGGCACACGATTCCGGTGCGGGAGGTGCGGCTGTCGGCCGGGGCTGGGTTCGTGGTGGCGATTTGTGGAGATATCATGACAATGCCGGGGCTGCCTCGGGTGCCGGCGGCGGAGACGATCCTGCTGCGGGAGGATGGGGAGATCGAAGGGCTGTTCTGAGGGGGGAAGGGCGGGGCTTCCGCCCCGGACCCCGACCAGGGCTCTGCCCTGGACCCGCCAAGGGCGACGGCCCTTGGAACCGGAACATTGTCGTTTGAATCCCTGGGGCCTACCC
>CAMBXJ010000301.1 GCA_945871455.1 Asaia bogorensis | reverse complement strand
TAGAACAGCGCCAGACGACCGCCCCCCGCCCACGATCGGAGGACCGCCATGTTTCGCCGCCAGCTTCTGGGGACCGCGCTGGCCACGCCCGCCTTGGTCATGCCCGCCCGGGTCATGCCCGCCCTGGTCATGCCTGCCCTGGCGGCCGGCGGCGTATCCAGCGCCTGGAGCAAGGAGAAACCGACCCCCGCGTCCGTGTCGCTGAACGAGACGCTGCGCCCCTATCTGGACAGCCACCGTTTGCCCGCGCTCGCCGCCGCGGTGGTTCGGGGCGGGGCGATGCTGGCGATCGGCGCGGTTGGCACAAGGCGAACCGGCACCCAGATTGAGGTCACGGTGAAGGACCGCTTCCATATCGGGTCGGACACCAAGGCGATGACGGCGTTGCTGGCGGCGACCTTCGTGGAACAGGGCGGTCTGAGGTGGACCAGCACGGTGGCCGAAATCTTCCCCGACATGACCGACGCCATGAACGACGATCTGCGCAACGTCACCCTGACGCAGCTTCTGTCGCATAGCAGCGGCATCCCGAGCGACAACGATGCGTTTGGCGACTTGCTCCTGCGTTCACTGGCACAGGACGGGCTGATCCTGGACGAACTGCGCGCCTGGCTGGTCCGGGAGTGGCGCATGCAGCCCCTGGCATCACCCCCCGGCACGAAATTCGCCTATTCCAACATGGGCTACACCCTGGCCGGCGCGATGCTGGAACGGGTCGGGCGCAAAAGCTGGGAAGAACTGATCGTCGAGCGGGTGTTCACGCCGCTGCGTCTGCGTTCGGCGGGGTTTGGCCCGCAATCGTCGCTGGGACGGGTGGATGCTCCATTGGGTCACCGCATCCTGGATGACGGGTCGTTGAAGCCGATGCTGGCCGGTCCGGCCGCGGACAACCCGCCCGTCATCGGCCCGGCCGGCGTAGTGCATCTGTCGATCGTGGACTTCGCCGCCTGGGCCGGCTGGAACGCCGGGGAAGGCCGCCGCCCGCCGCGCATCGTGAAGCCGGAAACGCTGCGCAAGCTGCATACCAAAGTGATCGACGTTCCGGCCGGGCCGGATGCGCCGCCCGGCACGCCGTCCCGCGGCGGCTACGCGCTGGGATGGGGCGTGGTCAGCGTGCCCTGGGCCGAGGAACGCCTGGTGACCCATGCCGGTTCCAACACCATGAACCTGGCGATGGCCTGGCTGCAGCCGTCGCGCGATTTCGCGATGGTGATGGCGACGAATGTGGGCGGGGCAAAAGCCGATGCGGCGTTGAAGATGCTGGCGGAAGCGCTTTACCGGCGGTTTGGGTAACCCGACGCCCTGCCGCAAGCCGCACCGCTTCCCACCCCGCAATCGCCGGTTGGTGCCGCTCGCGATGGACCAGGAGGCACGCAGTGCTTATCAGAACCCGCCGTGAACGGAATCGCCTGACCCTATGCTGACCCGTCTGCTCGTCAGCCTCGTTGATTTCAGCCGTCGACACGCGCTCGCCGTCCTTCTGGTCGGTGTCCTCCTGGCGATCCTGTCCGGCTGGATCGTGTCGCAAAGGCTAGGCGTTACCACCGACACGGACCTGATGTTCGCGGACACGCTGCCCTGGAGGCAGAACGCGATCGCGATGAAGCGTGATTTTCCGCAGTTCCAGGACATCCTCGTGGCCGTCGTGGACGGGCGCACGCCGGAGGAAGTGGACGCGACCGCGGCAGCGCTGGCCCGCGCCGCCTCGGCCGACACAGCGCATTTCCGATCCGTCCACCGTCCCGATGCCCTGCCCTTCCTCCACAAGAATGGTCTGCTGTTCCTGGACGCGGACCAGCTCGCGCGGTTGCTGGACCAGACCATCGACGCCCAGCCCTTCCTGGGCAAGCTGGCCGCCGATCCGTCCACCCGCGGCCTGATCGACGCGCTGTCCCTGCTGGGCACCGGCGTGGCAAAGGGCGACGTCGATCTGACGCCGTATGACAGCGCCCTGCGCGCCTTCCATCGATCCATGTCTGACGCGCTCGACGGCAAACCACGCCCATTGTCCTGGCAGTCGCTGCTCGGCGCGGGGCTGGATGATCTCACCGGCGCGTATCGCTTCGTCCTGTTGCAGCCGAAACTCGATCACGACGCGCTGGAACCGGGCGGTGCCGCCACCAAGGCCGTGCGCAGTCTGATCGCCGAACTGCCCTTCGTGCGCTCCGGCGATGTCCGCGTGCGCTTGACCGGACAGGTGGCACTCGCAGACGAGGAATTCTCCACCGTCGCCGAGGGCGCGGTGGAGGGCATGATCGCCAGCACCATCGTCATCGCGTTCCTGCTGTTCCTGGCCGTCCGCTCCTGGCGGCTGATCCTGCCGATCCTGGCCACGCTGGGTCTGGGCCTGGTTCTGACATTCCTGTTTGCAGCCCTGGCCATCGGCAAGCTCAATCTGGTCTCTGTTGGGTTCGGCGTGCTGTTCATCGGTCTCGCCGACGATTTCGCCGATCAGTTCGCTTTGCGCTTCCGCGAGCACTATCTGGCAACGTCCGATCGTGCCGAGGCGATGACCCGCACCGCCGCCACGGCCGGCGGACAGATCCTGTTCGCCGCCCTGACGACGGCCGCGGGATTCCTGGCCTTCGTGCCGACCGAATTCTCCGGCGTGTCCGAACTGGGGCTGATCGCCGGCGTCGGCATGCTGGTCGCATTTGTCTGCAACCTGACCTTCCTGCCCGCGGCCATCACCCTCTGCAAACCACCCGGCGAGACCTCGGACGTAGGGTTTTCCTGGGGTTCGACATTCGATGCGATGGTGGCACGCCTGCGCTGGCCGATCGTGGCGGTCTTCGCCATCGGCGGGATCGCGGGCGCATCGTCGATCACCCATCTGGCCTTCGAGTCCGACCCGCTCGTAACCAAGAACCCGAACACCGAGGCGATGCGAACCCTGCGGGACCTGATCCGCAACCCCGTGACCAACCCCTATATCGTGGACGCGATGGCCGCGAACGCCGCCGATGCCGCCGTCATCGCGGCTCGGCTGAAGGCCCTGCCAGCCGTTGGCAGCGTCCTGAGCATCAACGACTTCGTCCCGCGCGATCAGGGCGAGAAACTGGCCTTGATCGCCGACGCGGGCGCGATCCTGACCCCGACACTTGGCGCGCTTCCGGTGGCGTCGTCGGTTCCATCGCCACGGGCACCGCCGTTCGGACGCGCGACGCCCCAGGACATCCGCATGGCCGCGACCGCGGCCTTGGCGCGGATCGAGCCCGCGCTGGCGAAACTGCCCGCCGATCATCCGATGGTGGATATCGCTGGCGACCTGAGGCGGTTGGCGCAAGCGCCGGATGATGTGCTGCGGGCGACCGATGCGGCACTGACCCGGTTCCTGCCCGATCAACTCGCGCGCCTGAGACTAGCGCTGTCCGCCGAACCGATCAGCCTGGCCCATCTGCCGGCCGATCTGCGGCGGGACTGGGTGCTGCCCGATGGACGGGCAAGGGTGCGGGCCGCGGCCAGCCCGGAAGCGCTGGCGGAGATCGGGCTGGAGGGATTCGTCGCGCAGGTCCGCACGGTCACGCCCGATGCGACCGGACCGGCCGTGACCATCACGTCCGCGAGCACCACCATCGTCGGCGCGTTCCGATCTGCGGCGATCTACGCGGTGATCATGATCACCGTCATTCTGATCATCGCGTTGCGGCGGGCCCTGGACGTGGTGCTGGTTCTGGCCCCGCTGCTGCTGTCGGCGATGCTGACCCTTTTGATCATGATCCTGGTGCCGCTGCCGCTGAATTTCGCCAACATCATCGCCCTGCCACTGCTGCTGGGGGTTGGCGTGTCGTTCAACGTCTACACCGTCATGAACTGGCGCGCCGGGATGGCCAATCCGCTGGCGTCGGCCACGACCAAGGCGATCGTGTATTCCGCGCTGACCACGGCCATGGCGTTCGGGTCCGTCGCGCTGTCGGCCCATCCCGGCACGGCCAGTTTCGGCGTGCTGCTGATCCTGAGTCTGACATGCAGCCTGATCGGCAGCCTGGTGTTCCTGCCGGCGCTGCTGGTCTGCGTCGGCCCTCCCCGGGCCTGATACCGCTCGGCGCCGACAGGCACGAGGTACGGACGGGGGATCGTCCCCCGTCCGGTTTCTGTTCGCCCCGCCGCCCGTCGGTCCCGGCTCAACGGGGGGGCGAGCCGGGTGGCACGGGGCCGGGGACGGATCGTAGCTTGCGTCAATCCGCCGTGAGTTCGTCCCCGCCGGCCAGCAGTTCGCACAGCTTCGCCATTTCGGTATGATCCGCCGCGGACCCGAAGCGCGCCTCGGCCGAGACGATCATCTCCTTCACCAACGCCGACAGCGGCGCTGCCGTCCCCGTCTCCCGCCCCACCTGCAACGCGATCGACAGGTCCTTCGCCAGCAGCCCCATGCTGAACCCGGCATCGAACTTCCGCGACAGCACGAACTGGCGGAATTTCTTCTGCGTCGAGTTGTTCATCCCCGTCGCCGCGTTCAGCACATCCGTCATCACCCCGGCATCCAGGCCGAAGCGCTGGCCGATCAGCAGCGCTTCGATCCCGATCAGAAACCCGCCGGTGGAGACCAGGTTGTTCAGCGCCTTCATCGCCTGGCCGGAGCCGACGGCGCCGGTCCGGAGAACCGAGGTGCCCATGGCCGACAGCACCGGCATAGCCTTTTCGATCGCGGCGGCATCGCCACCGACCATGATCGCCAGTTGCCCGGTCCTGGCCCGCGGCACGCCACCGGAAACCGGCCCGTCGATCATGATCGCACCCAGTGCCGCGACCTTCTCGGCCAGCGCCTGGGTGACGGACGGCACCCCCGAACTCATCTCGATCACGATCGTGCCCGGTTTCATGCCGGAGAAAACATTGTCATCCCCCTCCGCCAGGACCCGTTCCACGATCACGCTGGTGGGCAGCATGGTCACGATCACGTCCGAGGCGGCCGCGAGCTGGCGCAGCGTGTCCGGCGCTGTGCCGCCGATTTGCTGGACGAAATTATTGGCGACCTCGCGGCGGGAATCGCAGACGTTGACGGTAAAGCCCGCCTTTACCAGGCAGGCCGCCATCGGCCAGCCCATGTTGCCGACTCCGATGAATCCGACAGCAGCCTTGCCCTGTTGATCGGACATCCGGGTCAGCCCTTGGTGGTCGGAGAGGATGCCGCCGTTTGCTGGGCGTCATACTCCGCCAGCACCTCGGTCGCGATCTTGAAGGATTCGAGCGCCGCCGGAATGCCGCAATAGGCCCCGACCTGCATCAGGATCTCCTTGATCTCATCGCGCGACACGCCGTTCGTCAGCGCGGCCTTGAGATGCAGCCGGAGTTCGGCACCGCGATTGAGCGCGGAGAGCATGGTCAGGTTGATCATGCTGCGGGTCTTGCGGTCGAGGCCCGGGCGCGCCCAGCAGAGACCCCAGGCGATCTCGGTCGTCATCTGCTGGAAGACGGCGTTGAAATCGTTGGCACGCGCGAGGGAGGCATCGACATAGTCGCCGCCCAGCACCTCCCGTCGGACCGCGAGGCCCTGCTTGAACAGTTCGCTCTGGTCTTCCGGGCGGTTCGGGACGTCGACCATCATGCATCTCCTGGGGTTATCGCGGCGGTCACCGTAGAGCGTTTTTCGGTCATCTGGAAATACGCAAACACCCTAATCCGTTGTTTGGTTAGGTAGATTCTGGCGCCAGCCGAGCGGTTGGGGCGGGGTAAGGGGGATCGGAGATGGCGCGGGGTCGTCGGGTCGACCGTGACCATGGCGTGACAGCCGGGTTGCATGGCGCGGCGTTTGCAAGGAAATTGTAACTTCCTGCATGGCAGTT
>CAMBXJ010000300.1 GCA_945871455.1 Asaia bogorensis | reverse complement strand
AAGCGACATCGCCTGCGCCCTGGTTTCTACTGTTGGTATCTGTTGGATTCGCAAACGCATGATACCAAAGACTGCGCGCGGGCGTCTCGCCGAATTATCGCGAATTGACGGCGAAATTCACCCTGTCAGTTGGGTTTTGCAAGTAGCTCCGCTGGCAGACGAAATTCGGCGATATCGCGGTCTTGGAACCGCAATACCGGTTCCGAAGCCTGCGCGTGCGCCCGTTTGTTCTCGGCGCGAAGGTCAGTCCGCGCGGGGTTCGGGGCGGGCTCGCGCGTGCACGCGGTGGGCGGCGGCGCGCCATGGATCGTGGGTCAAATCGAGGAGCGGTTCGGCGAACAGGGCAGGTATCTGATCGATTTCTATCATGTTTGTGAGTATTTGAGCGCAGCCGCGAAGACGATCGCGCCGGACGCCGTGGCCGCGAAAGCCTGGATGGAGGCGCAAAAAGACGCGCTGAAGGCGGGGCGTGCCGGCGCGGTTCTGAAAGCCCTGCTTCTCCACTGTGAAAGTCTCGATGTGAGCGACGAGCAAGCCCCGGTCCGCGTCTGCCATCGATATCTCAGCGCCCGTCAAGACCAATTGAATTATCGCGAGGCCCTCGCCGAAGGACTTCCGATCGGCTCGGGGGAAATCGAAAGCGCGCATCGCTATATCGCGCAACAAGCGTCTGAAACTTCCAGGCGCCTGGTGGCTCGTCGAGCATGCCGGGGCTTTCAGACCCAAGGGCCCTTGGGTCTGAAAGCCCCGCCCTTCCCCCCCAAGGTCGCTTGACAATAGGCCATCCAGCCTTCCAAACCACCAAGACGAACCGCCTCAAGGTTCGGCAAGCAGGAGGTTACACATGGGCCGGCGCGGAATAGCCCGTCTTCTCGGCGGATTGATGGTTGGATTGGCGTTCCTGGCGGGACCCGGCGTGGCCAATGCCCAGGAGAAGAAGCTCAAGATCGGCGTGATCTACGACCTGACCGGCCCGTTTGCCGGCGGCGGGTCCGATCTGCACTATCTGGGCGCGAAAATCATCATCGACTATTTCATCAAGCAGGGTGGCGTCGAAGGCTACAAGATCGAAGCCGTCTACGCCGATGCCCAGAGCAAGCCCGACATCGCCATCAACGAAGCTATCCGCCTGATCGAGCAAGAAAAAGTGGACATGCTGTTGGGCATGTACTCCTCCGCCCAATGCGTTCCCGCCGCGGCGCGCATCGATCAGTTCAAGAAATTCATGTGGATGACGACCTGCATTTCCTCGGCGGTGCTGGAAAACCGGCATTTCCGCCTGGCATTCCGGGTGCAGCCCAGCGGGCGGCAGTTCGGCATGATGTCCGCCGATTTCATCGCCAAGAATGCCAAGGACAAATTCGGCAAGGACCCGAAGGACCTGCGCGTGGCGATCGTCCATGAGGACGGTGCCTATGGCGTGGACGTCTCCACCGGCAATGACGTGGGTGCCAAGGCGGCTGGCCTGAACGTGGTGATGAAGGAAGGCTACTCGGCCACCTCCCCCGATCTGTCGTCCTTGGTCACCAAGCTGAAGCGCGCCCGCCCGGACGTGATCCTGCACACCGGCTACAACCCGGATATCACCCTGCTGTTGCGTCAGTCGCGCGAACTCGGGCTGCGCTTCCAGGCACTGATTGGACACGGCGCGGGCTACGGCGTCTATTCCAAATTGAAGGAATCGCTGGGCACCGACGTGAACTACTTCTTCAACGTCGATCCGATCTCGATCTGGCAGTCCAACCCGGCCGCCCTGAAGCCGGCCCTGTTGCCGGTGATCCAGATGGTTGGCGACGAGTATCTGAAGGCCAAGCCAGACACCAAGATCAAGTCTGCCCATGTCGGCATGTCCGCAAGCAACACTTATGTCTTCATGAACGAAGTACTGCCGCGCGCGATCAAGCAATATGGCGGCGTTGACTCGGAAGCCCTGCGCAAGGCCGCGCTGGACGTCGATCTGCCGGACGGCGCCACCATGCTGGGCTTCGGCGTGAAGTTTGAACCGGAAACCGCCGCCATGGCCGGTCAGAACACCCGCGGCTTCCCGGTGATCGTGCAATATGTCAACGACGAGTCGATCGTGGTCTGGCCGAAGGCGTTGCAGATCAAGGAACCCGTGCTGCCGCTGCCCGCTCCGTCGCCCTACGCGGTGAAGTGATCCCGTGCTTGAAGTCAACGGATTGATCAAGCGTTTCGGCGGTTTCACGGCCGTCAACAACGTGTCGTTCAAGGTCGATCAGGGCGAGATTCTCGGCCTGATCGGCCCTAACGGATCGGGCAAAAGCACGATCTTCAACATGCTGTCGGGGTTTTTCCCGCCGACCGCCGGATCGATCCGTTTCCAGGGGCGCGAATTGGCCGGGATGGCGCCCTATGCCATCATCCAGAGCGGCATCGGGCGGACCTTCCAGATCCCGCGCCCGTTTCGCCGCCTGACCATCTTCGAGAACGTCGTTTTGGCCGGGTATTACGGCCAGGAAGGCCGGTCCCGCGCCAAGGCCTTCGAATCCGCGGAAAAGGCGCTGACCCTGGTTGGCCTGCCGCTCGACCGCACCGCGCCAGTGGATGGCCTGGGGGCCGCCGGCTTGAAAAAGCTGGAACTGGCCAAGGCCCTGGCAACCGAGCCGAAATTGCTGCTCGCCGATGAAAGCCTGGGCGGGCTGGACGAACACGAAATGGACCAGGCGGCCGACATGCTGAACCGCATCCGCGCCGAATTGGGCATCACCATCATCTGGGTTGAGCATATCATGGGAGTGCTGATGCGCGTCGTCGACCGCGTGATGGTGTTGGACCACGGCGAAAAGATCTCCGAGGGCCTGCCGTCGGAAATCACCAACGATCCCCGCGTGGTCGAGGTCTATCTGGGAAGCGACGCCGTTGCCGTGCAGGCAGTGGCGGCGGCGCGCGGCTGACCCGGTCGTGACAAAAATGCTCGATCTGTCCGGCATCGATGCCGGTTACGGCACCATGCAGGCGCTGTTCGGCGTGTCCCTGGAAGTGCGCGCGGGGGAGGCGATCGGCGTCATCGGCCCGAACGGCGCCGGCAAGACCACCCTGATGCGGGTGATTTCCGGCCTGATCCGCCCCACCCAGGGCCGCCTGTCCATGGAAGGCACCGACCTTCTGGCGACGCCCCCGCACAAGATCCTGGAACTCGGCATCGCCCATGTGCCGGAAAACCGCCGCCTGTTCCCCCGCATGACGGTCGAAGACAATCTGCGCATGGGCGCCTTCATCCCCAAGGCCCGCGCCAAGTACCGCGAACGGCTGGAATTCGTCTACGACCTGTTCCCCCGCATGAAGGAACGCCGCGACCAATATGCCGGCACCATGTCGGGCGGCGAGCAGCAGATGTGCGCCATCGGGCGAGCGCTGATGTCGGAACCGCGACTGCTGCTGCTGGACGAACCGTCGGCCGGTCTGGCGCCGGTGATCGTGCAGCAGGTGTTCGCGCTGGTGGAACGCATCCGCGCCAGCGGGCTGACCGTGCTGATCGTCGAACAGAATGTCCGCCAGGTGTTGCGCGTCGTCGACCGTGCCTATCTGCTCGAAGCCGGGTCCATCCGCATCAGCGGCACCGCCGCCGAACTGATGGCCAGTGACACGATCCGCGAAGCCTATCTGGGCGTGTGAGAGAACCCGTCAATGTCCGAAATATTCGACATCTACCTGCTGGAGGCGCTGATCAACGGCGTGCTCCTCGGCGGCGTTCTCGCGCTGCTGGCGCTGGGACTGAACCTGATCTTCGGCGTCATCGACGTGGTTTGGATCTGTTATGCCGAGTTGATCATGATGGGTATGTACTCGATGTACTACCTTTACTCGGTCTACCATCTGCCCTTTGTGGTGGCCGCCATCATCAGTATGGCCGGCGTCGGCGTCCTCGGCGTGTTGCTCCACGTCATCGTCATCCAGCCTTTGCTTGGCGCCGCGCCGATCAACCAGTTGCTGGCGACCGGTGGCGTGCTGGCGTTGCTGCAAAGCACCGCGACGATCACCTTCGGCATCGATTTCAAGAACCTGGGCATCCGCCTGCCGGTGATCGAGATCTCCGACATGTTCGTCAGCTACACCCGCCTGCTGGCGTTCGGCGTGGCGTTGCTGGGGATGGTTGTGCTGTATCTGTTCCTGTCGCGCACCTATACCGGCACAGCGATCCGCGCCATCGCCCAGGACCGGCAGATCATGCCGCTGATGGGCGTCGATACGAAGCGGATCTACATCATCACCTCCGCCATCGGGGGCGTGCTGGCCGGCCTGGCCGCTTGCCTGCTGGTGCTGCAATACGACGTGCACCCGTTCATCGGCCTGACCTTCGGACCTATCACCTTCATGATCTGCGTCCTCGGCGGTCTGGGCAGCATGGTCGGCGGCTTCATCGCGTCCTTCGTGTTCGCGGAAATCATCTCGGTCGGCGGTCTCTATCTGGAACTTGAGTGGGGCTACGTCTTCGCCTTCGTCTTCTTCATCGTGATGATGTTCGTCCGGCCCCAGGGCCTGATGGGACGCCGGTCATGAGCAGGTTGTTGCCCTGGGTCGCCGGCGCCGCTCTGGTCGCCCTGCCCTTCATCTACAACTCACCCTACCCGCTCCATATCATCGTCATCATCCTGATCTGGTCGTTCGTCTATACGTCCTGGTCGGTGATGGGCCGCTTCGGGCTGGTGTCGCTGGGCCATGGCGGATTCCTGGGAGTCGGGGCCTATGTCACCGCGCTGCTGTGGAACAATTTCGGCCTGACGCCGTGGATCGGCATCCCCGTGGCCATGACGGCCGCCGCCGGTCTGGCGGTGCTGATCGCCTATCCGTGTTCGCGCTTTCGCATCACCGGGCATTATTTTGCACTCGTGACCATGGCGTTGAGCGCCATCGTCTTGCAGGTCATCACCGCGACGCGGGACGTGACCGGCGGGTCCCTTGGCTACACGCCGCAACGCGTGCCCGGCGGCAGTTCGTTGTTCGCCTTCCAGTTCACCGACAAGGAGACCTGGTACTGGATCGCCCTGGCCATCTGGGGCGGCGGGCTGTTCGTGCGCTGGTATGTCGATCGCAGCATGATGCGCTACGCCCTGGAAGCGATCTCCGAGGATGAGGACGCCGCCAGCGCCGCCGGTGTCCACGTGACCGCCGAAAAACTGAAAATCACCGCCCTGAGCGCGGCCATGACGGCTCTGGGCGGGGCGCTTTACTGCCAGTACCAGATGTTCATCTCGCCGGACACGGTTAGCGGCATTTCCGCGTCGTTGCAGATGGTGTTCGCATCCGTCGTGGGTGGCATTTACGTGCTGCTCGGCCCGACGGTCGGCGCCGTCATCACCATCATGCTGGCCGAGGTCCTGCGCATCGGCTTCGGCACCGCCGCCGTGGGCTGGGACAATTTTGTGTATGGCATCCTGCTGGTGCTGTTCATCATTTATCTGCCGCAGGGGATCGTCGGGTCGTTGATGGCGAAGCTGCGGAGTGTTCGGGCGGGGCCGTAGGGGGCGGCCGACCCCGCGGCCGCCGCCGAATCGCAGTGGCCTTGCCCTACGGGGCGCCTCGATCCGGGGCCACCGTCGCCCCCTATTGCGGTATCAGCCCGCAATCGACGTTGTAGGTCTGGCCCGTGATGTTCCGCGCGCCTGGCCCGGCCAGAAACACCGCCATGGCCGCCATATCCTCCGGATCGTTGGCGCGCCCCAGCGGGATGCCGCTGGTGAACTCTCGTTCGATATCCTCAACCGCCATGCCACGATCCGCCGAGCGCTGTGCGAGCATCGCGCTGACCAGCGGTGTGCGGGTAATCCCGGGACAGATCGC
>CAMBXJ010000299.1 GCA_945871455.1 Asaia bogorensis | reverse complement strand
CAAGGGCCGACGTGATCGCGCCGCCGAAGAAGACCTGGTCTCGCGTGCGATCGTCCTGTGGCTGGCCCACGCATGCGGCGTTGGGGCACCCTCGCCGAGCAGCGTGCTCGATGACGATGAATATTTTGAGCAAACCGTGGTGGCGAGCGTGGATACGATCGACCAGCTCGTCGCGGGCGGGTTCAATCGCGTCACCGCCCAGCCCGACGGGCAATTGATGCTGTCAGCGCCGCAACCGCTCGTGCTGATGCCTGGTTCTTTCAACCCGGTGCATGCCGGGCACCTGGCGCTGGCCCGGATCGCGGAGGAAGTCAGGCAGCAGCCCCTGGCCTACGAAATCTCCGTCACCAACGTCGACAAGCCTCCCTTGACGGGCCACACGGTGCGACACCGGCTTACGCAATTCGCCTGGAAGGCGTCGGTCGAGCTGACCCGGGCCCCCACCTTCCTCGAAAAATCGCGCCTGTTTCCGAAGACGACGTTCGTGATCGGCGCGGATACCGCCGAACGGCTGGTTGCGCCGAAATATTATGGCGATGATGAGTCGCGCATGCACGATGCGCTAGACGAAATCGCCAATGCCGGCGGCAGCTTTCTCGTGGCCGTGCGCATCGACGCCGCGGCGCGGGTCCTTACGCTGCGCGACATCGCGATTCCCCGCCGCTATGCGGATATGTTCAGCGAGATCCCGGAGCACCAGTTCCGCGTCGACACCTCCTCGTCCGAGATCCGCGCGCGGGACGTTTAGTTCCAAAACCGTGGCGGATCAGGGTCAGACCAGGTAAATGCTGTCCGGCCGCAGGGCGTTGTTCAGACCGGCCAGGAAGATGCTGTCGCCGGCGGTGCCGTAGTTCAGTCGCATCCCCTCGATCCCGCCAACGCTGGTCCAGCTTGCGGACAGGCTTGCCTGCGTCGCGCCTTTCAGGACGAGCCGATCCAGACCAGGAACGAAGTCGGTGATCTGATCCTGGCCAGCGCCGGCCGCGAAGAAGAAACTGTCCTTGCCGCCATTGCCGGTCAGCAGATCGTTGCCGACACCGCCCGTGATCCAGTCGTCACCGACGCCGCCTCGGATCGTGTCGTTGCCGGCCGCACCGTTGACGGTGGCCTCCGCCGAGACGACGGCTGACGGATCGAGGGTGTCGGCGCCGCTGCCGCCCGTGACGGACGTGGCGCCGGCCACGATATCGGTCGGTCCCAGCCACCAGACGCCGTTCAGCATCACCTTGGTGGTGCCGAAGCTAAGCTGGGTTCCCTGCGCCAGAGCCTGAGACGTGATCTGCGCACTGCTGAAACCCTGGATGACGATCCTGTCGATCCCGGGCTGGAAATCGGTCACGCTGTCGGTGCCGGCCTGATTGGCGAACACGAAGCTGTCGGCGCCCGCACCGCCGGTCAACGTATCGTTGCCCCGGCCGCCATCCAGACGATCGTCGGTCGCCACGCCGATCAGCGTGTTCGCGGCAGTGGTGCCCGCAAGCACGCGCATCGTCCGGGCCGTGGGGATGGACGGCGGGAGGTCGCGATACTGCCACGCGCGGATGTAATCGAGTTCAAACCTCGCCGAGGAAACGCCATCCGGCGGTCCGGGCCAGGCCGAACTGTCCCCGACCGCGAGGCTGGCGATCATGTACATGGGGCTGTTCATGTCGGACGGCGTCGGCGTGGCAAACACCTCCCGCCCGTCGATGTAGAAGCGCAGCATGTCGGGTCGCCAACTCACGCCATAGGCATGGAACGCGGTGGACAGGTCGTCGATATAGTGGGCGGCACTCGCTTCGGCATAGACGTTGCCGGCTACCGACAGGGCGGAGTTGGTGACCAGGTTGGTCTGCGAACTCGCGGCTTCCATGATGTCGATTTCCGGCGGCCAGGAACCGTCGGCGCGGATCATCCAGAACGCTGGCCAGAAGCCCTGCCCCGCTGGCAATTTCGCCGAGGCTTCAAAATATCCGTACAACTGGCTGAACGATGTGCGGGTCGTGATGATGCCGGACGTATATGCCATCCCCTGGGGCAGTTCGGTCGTCGCTGGCGCGGCGGTGATGCGCAGCGTCGCCCCGTTGGCGGTGAAGGGATTGGTACCGGTCGAACTGTCGGAATAGTATTGGTTTTCCGGGCTCCCGGGGGCCAGGGTTCGGGTGGCGATCCCGGGCCATAATTCATAGGCGGTCTGCCAGACCGCCCTGCCCGCCGCATCCAGGCCGGTGGCCGAGGATCGGAAGCCCGTGAACTCCTCGGCGAAGGTCTGGCGCATGGCACCGACATTCGGCGCAAATTGGAAATCGCCCGCGGTGAAATCGGCGATCGCGTGGCCGCGGAAGGTGATCCTTTCGGCCGCCCCGAGATCGAGCACGACATCCGCGCCGACCTGCGTCATCGCCGCCCGGATGGTGGCGATATCGGTGAATTGCGAGAGGGTCGCGTTGAAGCTGACGATGTCGAGCTCGGTCTGGAAATCGGCGATGGTGTCCTTTCCGGAGCCGCGCGCGAACAGGAAGCGATCGGCGCCGGCGCCGCCGATCAGCACGTCGTTGCCGGCGCCGCCGTCGATGGATTGCGCCCCATCCTCTCCGGCGATGATGTTGTTCTGCGCGTTGCCGATGCCGATGGCGCCGTCGCTGGACACAACCAGGTTTTCGACATTGTTCGCGAGAACGGTGCGCCAGTCATAGGCGACCACCGTGTCGATGCCCTGGCCCGCGGCTTCCGTTACGAGGTCGGCGCTGTCCCAGACATAGTACGTGTCATCGCCCAATCCGCCCAGCAACGCGATGCCGCCCCCGTAGCTGATGAACGCATCGTTCTGGTTGCTACCGGCGAAGGTCGAATCGACGCCGAACGCAAACACGAGATTGACCGGCGTCCCGGACACGGACAGCCAGGCACCAAGAGCGTTCTGCTGCCTGACCGAAGGCAGAGCCATGAGTTTCGATCCTTCGCGATAGGATGATGCGGGACGGGTATCGCCTATTGACCACCGAAAGGTAAAGAAATCGTTACGATGGTCGGGTCATGGCGTGCCGGTCGCCTTGGGCCGTTTGCACCCTGTCTCCGCGTCCTGCCCAGGCAATCTGGGCTAGCGATCTGGATTGGCAACCATCTTATCACCCATGCCGCCGGGGGCGTTCCGGAACCCGCCTGGGTCAGAGCTTCGATTGGAAGGCCCAGATGCCGCGTCGGCACCTGTTCCCGCGAGGGGACACCGGAATGGCTCAATTTCACAGCCTACCTTTCTCGCGATTGGTCGGATTGATAGATTTTGGAGAATGATCGTTCAACAACTATTTCCGACAACCCGAAGAACTTCCTCGACATACGGCATGGCGAGCATGAATGGGCATTGCATAACGATCAATTCCCCGACAGTACATTGCAATTAATTTCAATAACATTGTCATATTTCAGTTCGTTCGGAAATCCATCGTCGCAATCGGCGTGTACCCGGCGCACCCATGACGGCCGCCCGCCGCCCTTAGAAGCCGCCGCGGGATGCGCCGGCTCCGATTCGCCGCCCCAACAACAGGCAGGCCGCGAAGGCGAGTTGTGCGCCTATGGCGCTCCCCATGCCCCACCAGCGGCCCAAAGGTTCGGCGGTCATCCCCAACACCAGCAAGGCTAACGCGAATCCGGGCATCGCGCGCAACGTCGCGGCAAACAAGGCCGCCCCTGCCGATCCACCCAGGCGAGGCAGCGCCAAAACGCCAAGTCCCGTCAGCATGATCGGGAATACCGCGGCCATGCCTGTCACGGTCGGCCCCATCCAGTCGCTCGCCGTGACCACGGTGGCCACCAAACCACCGACCAGCACTGCTCTCAGAGGCAGTTCGTACCAGCGGCGCGGGCCAGCGGCCCGACCGCTCGCCGGCGCCGACGGCGGCACCCGCCGCACCAGCCAGAGGCAGACCGCGAAGGCCACCACATTCAGCACGGAGGCCGACAAAAGCGTCCACCCCACCTGCCGCACCAGCAACGCGGCCGCCAGCCAGGCCAGGATCGCGGTCCCCAGGGTCACCAGCCAGGACGTGCGAGGGGCCAGCTTCACGATGATCAGGATAAAGACGGTGGTGACCGCATTCGCCGCGAGGCTGCCGATCGTGCTCTCGGCAATGAAGGCATCCGTATGGTCCAGGCCAAGCATCACATAGGCCGGACCGGCCGAAATCGGCAGGCTGACGATCAGCCCACCCCAGAACGGACCTGCCGCCTCGGCCAGGGCGGTCACGGTCACAACGAACGTGGCACTCGCCGCGGCGCGCGCCAGAAGCATCGCCCAGAACACCGGGCGTCAGCTTTCGGAGTAGGGGTTCTTCGTGCCGCGGAATTGCAGGCGGATCGGGGTGCCGGGCAGGTCGAACGTTTCTCGCAGGCCGTTCATCAGATAGCGCTGATAATCCTCGGGCATCTGTTCGGCGCGGGTGCCGAACGCGATGAAGGTGGGCGGCCGAGCCTTGGCCTGGGTGATGTAGCGCAGCTTAAGCCGGCGCCCGGAGACCAGAGGCGGCTGGTGGCGTTCCAACGCATGTTCGAACCAGCGATTCAACTCCCCGGTCGCAACCCGCTTGTTCCAGACCAGATGGGCCTGTCGCACGGCGGGGAGCAACCGCTCCACCCCGGCGCCGGTCAGGGCCGAGAACGTCACCACCGGGATGCCCTTCATCTGGGCCAGGCTTTCCTCCAGCCGCTCGGAGATGGCTCGGCGCACGGCGTTGCGGTCGGGCACGGCGTCCCACTTGTTCAGGGCGATGACGCAGGCGCGTCCCTCGCGTTCGACCAAGCGGGCGATTTGCAGGTCCTGGTCGTGGATGCCCTCCACCGCGTCGATGGCCAGGACGACGATTTCGGCCATTTTAAGGGCCTCGATCGCGGAACTGACAGACATTTTCTCCAACGGCGCCTCGATCCGGGCGCGCCGGCGCAATCCGGCGGTATCGACGATCTCATACCGGTGCCCGTCCGGGTCGGTGACCAGGGACGTGATGGCGTCGCGGGTCAGGCCCGGTTCGGGGCCGGTGATCATCCGATCCTCGTTCAACAACCGGTTCAGCAGGGTGGATTTTCCCGCGTTCGGTCGGCCGACGCTGGCCAGTGTCAACGGGGTGGCGTCGGGTCCCTCCTCGATCTCCGGATCGGCCGGGGGCAGGCGGTCGGCGATTTCCTTCATCAGGAAGGAGATACCATCGCCATGTTCGGCGGACACCGCGACGGGTTCGTCCAGACCCAGCGAATATGCGTCCAGGACCGAGGATTCCGCCATCCGGCCTTCGACCTTGTTGGCGATCAGCAGCACCTGGCGGTTCTGCCGCCGCAACCATTGGGCAAAATGCCGATCCGCCGGAGATATCCCGGCACGCGCGTCGATGACGAACAGCACCAGATCGGCCTGCTGGACGGCGACGGCCGATCCGGCACGCATGCGGCCGGCGAGCGTTTCGGGAGCGGCTTCTTCCAGTCCGGCGGTGTCGATCAGGCGAACCTGACGGCCACGCAACATCGCCTCGGCTTCCTTGCGGTCGCGCGTCACACCGGGCGTGTCGGCGACCAGCGCGGTTCGCCGCCCGGCAAGCCGGTTGAACAGCGTGGATTTCCCGACATTGGGACGACCGGCGATGACAACAACAGGCAGCATGAATCTCGCAGACAATGGGCCAAAGGGAACGACGGCAACGACGGTGGGACATGCGATACGGCCGCCATTGGATGGGCCAAATGGCGGCGACCGACACGATCATTGTCACACTTCAGCGGTCCTATAGCATGGACCCAGCCGATTTGTGTCCGTGTTTAACGGAAGGCTGTCACGCGCCCGTCGTCGGAGACCA
>CAMBXJ010000298.1 GCA_945871455.1 Asaia bogorensis | reverse complement strand
GCCGCGATCTTCTTCGCCATCTCCTCCACGATCATCGGTTTGAACGCCTTCTCCCCATGGCCGCCGGAGAACGGGGATTTGCTGCTGTCCACCGTCTCAAACATCGGTTGCAGCAACTGGCCGATCACCATCGCCTCGAAATCGCGCGCGGCCTTCCACAAGGCGTCCGGAGATTGCGACGCCTTGGCGGCCGGATGCGCCGCGCGAGGCGCCGTGGCGGCCTGCGAAATGGGGTCCGACAAGCCAGCCCGGGGGCGCACGCCCGACGCGCCGTCCGGACCAACCGTGGCCGACATCCGCCCAGCAACCCGCTCGGCCGGCGGTCGAGACATCGCCCCGGACGCCTGGCCCGCCCCCTGTAAAAACACCGACGCCGGCATCGAAGCCGATACCTGGGCGGCCGCCGCCGGGGTGATCGTAGGACCGATCATCGCACCACCAGATCGGCCTGCAACGCGCCCGCCGCCTTGATCATCTGCAGGATGCTGATCAGATCCCGAGGCCCAACCCCCAGCGCGTTCAGACTGGCCACCAGTTCGCGCAAGGTCACGCCGGCATTCAGAATGCCCAGCTTGCGGTCGGCCTGATCGTCGACCTGGATCGTCGTGCGCGGAACCACCACGGTCTCTCCGTTCGATAGCGGTCCGGGCTGGCTGACCACCGGCGCCTCCGTCACGCGGATGGTCAGATTGCCCTGCGCGATCGCCACCGTGCTGATCCGCACATTGGCGCCCATGACGATGGTGCCGCTGGATTCCTCGATCACAACGATGGCGGCCTGGTCCGGCTGCACCCGCAGGTTCTCGATCACCGCCAGGGCATCGATCGGATCCCGCCCCGTCAGGTTCAACGCCACCGTCCGAGGATCGGTGGCCCGGCTGATCGGCCCCAGAGCCGCGTTGATCGCCGCGGCGATCCGGCGCGCGGTGGTCAGGTCGGGGTTGCGCAGGCCCAGGCGCAGGGCATCGCCCTTGCTCAGGCGGAACGGGACTTCCCGCTCGATCGTGGCGCCGTTGGCGATTCGTCCGGCGGTCGGCACGCCCCGTGTGACCGAACTGGCCGCGCCCTTTGCGGCGATCGCACCAGTGGAAACCGCGCCCTGCGCGACCGCGTAAACCTCTCCATCCGCTGCCAGCAGCGGAGTAACCAGCAATGTCCCGCCAGTCAGGTTGCTGGCATCGCCCAGCGCCGAAACGGACACGTCGATCCGCCCGCCACTGCGCGCGAAGGCCGGCAATTGCGCCGTCACCATGACCGCGGCGACGTTCTTGGTCGCCAGTTTGGCGGCCTGGTCGCGCGTGTTGACGCCCAGACGCTCCAACATGCCGATCAGCGATTCCCGCGTGAAGACCGCACTGTCCAGCTTATCGCCGGTGCCGTTCAGGCCAACGATCAGGCCGTAGCCGATCAACTGGTTTTCCCGAACGCCCTCGATATCGGCGATATCCTTGATGCGGACCTGCGCCGCGGCCGACCAGACCGGCCCCAGCAGCAGACACAATGCCAGCAGCATCCGCGACAATACGCCGGACGCGCGCAAGGCGATAACGGGTTGGAAAGGTTTGTCGGTCATCTTGCCCTCGGCACCGCAAGCGCCGTGCCAAAAGCAATCCCCGGGAATTCGGCCGCTCGGCCCATTCCCCAACCCGGCGAAAATTGCCGACCGGCGGAAACGACCTGGTCGGAACGACGAATGGTGGTGGGCATGATCGACGGTGTGGGAAAGGCCGCGACCCGGCTGGCAACGACACGAAGCCGCTCTACCAACGGGGTGGCCAACGGGATGGCCAACGGGATGGGCGGGCGGTTCTCGGTGCCAACGGATGGCGGGGCGCCGTCCCGGACCCAGGCGGCGGACGGCATCGCGAGCCTGAGCTATGACGGCTTGCTGGCGCTGCAGCAGGAGCCTGATCCGCGCGAGCAGGATCGGCGTGCGACCCGGCATGGCGAGGCGATGCTTGTCGAACTGGGAACCTTGCAGCGCGCCATGCTGGGGGGTGGCGATCCGACCGAGGCGCTGCGGAAACTGGAGGCGATGGCGGATGCGATCCCGGCCGCGACCGACCCCAGGTTGCAGGCCCTGATCGGAGCCATCGCGCTGCGGGGCCGGTTGCAACTGGCGCGCCGGCATTCCGGCGGGTAATGGTTTCGTTACAGCCGCTTAAATGGCTCCATACACTCTTGGCGGCGGTGAACGGCACCGCTATAAGCCCGCCCGTTCGGGTCTGGTTACGACCCGGAGGGGAACCGCCGGACCGCGGTTCGCGGGAACGTTAATAGCAGGACCGGCGCGCATGATGATGACACTGCCCCCTGACTATCGCCCTTCGGAGGATGAGGCGTTCATGAGCCCCATCCAGGTCGAGTATTTTCGCCAGAAATTGCTCCGCTGGCGTGCCGACCTGCTGCGTGATGCAACTGGAACCCTGGCCAGCCTGTCCGAGGGCGGCATCCATGAATCCGACATTACCGACCGGGCCAGCGTGGAAACCGACCGGGCGCTTGAACTGCGCACCCGTGACCGGGCCCGCAAACTGATCTCCAAGATCGACCAGGCGCTGAGCCGCCTGGAATCCGGCACCTATGGCTATTGCGAGGAAACCGACGAGCCCATCGGCTTGCGTCGCCTGGAAGCCCGCCCGATCGCAACCCTGTCGATCGAGGCCCAGGAACGGCATGAGAAGATGGAACGCGTCCACCGCGACGACTAGAGCCCGGTCAAACCCCGTCGTCAGTCGACGACCTGAAAAATCAGACCCCGTCGTCAGTCGACGACCTTAATAATCAAACCCTTCGTCAGTCGACGGCCTGAAACCGACCCATCGTCAGGGCGAGACAAGAAAACGGATCGTCCGGAACATCGTCGTCATGCGTTCCGCCGTGGCATCGTCCGCCACCAGGCCGGCTATGGTCAGGCGCAACGGACCCATGCCCGACGGTGCCACGGATGGGACATGCAATCCGATCCGGACCGGCAGCGCACCCGGCGGCGCCCGCCAGAGAAACAGCCGCCCCGCCCTCCCGTCGATGGTCAAATCCTCGGCACGGAGCAACGGTCCGAAATCGGGCCGCACAAGCGGATCGGAATAAAGACCGTAGTCCAAGGACAGCCTAAAACCGTCCCCGGACAGCAAGCCGGTCGCGGAATCTCCAACACCCGGCTGAAAGGTCGTGCCCGACGGGGCGGTCAACGTCAGAACCCTGCCAACAGCTATCGAGATGCGGTCAGCCTCCGCCGTGGCGGGGAGAGCGAGCAGCAGCAGCGCGGCTATCAAGCCGCGCCGCCGCATGGTCATGCGTCGATCCGGCGACGGCGGGCCGCGGCCATCGCGGCGACCGCGAACCCCAGAACGGCGAGCGTCGCGGGCTCCGGCACATCCAGACTGACCGGTCTGATGTTGATGAAACGGTTGCCCCCAATGTCGGTTTGCACCAGCCCACTGAGGAGCGCGGTGGCCGCCTGACCGGCGGTGAGGACGCTACTGCCCCACAGCGTCGGGTTCATCAGGTTATCACCGGTCATGGGAACCGCCTCGGCGATATGCGGCAGGTTCAGATTGTGACCTAACTCATGCGCGATATCGACCGCTCCGCCGGCACCCGCCATGTAAGCGCTGTCCAGCGTCAGGAAATTGCCCGGTGTGTCGGCGCAGCCCACGATGCCGGCCAGTGTCGCCCCACACCAATTGATGCCAACCATATAAAACGCATTCACCACCGGGGACGCGCTCGGCGCCATCGCTTTGAGAGTGTTGTACTCCCCCAGACTGTCGATGGTGCGCAAGCTGTCCCAAACGAACAGCGTGATGGTCGGCAGATAGTTGATCGTGATCGGCGTCCCGTTAAGGACCGGGGCCTGGCTGTAGATCGGCGTAATATTGGGCGTGGTCACCACGGTGGGCACCGCGACCGCGGCGCTGGTTGTAACCAGCAGGCCCATCACAACGAGAAGTGGGTCCAGAATGCGGGGGAGCCGTTTGTTCGCCATCACCATTCTCCTCTCAGGTTAGCGCATGACCACACGGAACAGAATCCGACAGCAGGTGAACCATGCCAAACACATAGATCTGGAGTAGGTTTTTCGCTTCCAGTCAGAGAGAAACCGCTCCAGTCTCGACAGACGTCCGCAACGTGACAAGGTCCAAATTATGATCGGGTCGTCGCATGCGCGATCTCAGCGCTTCTCCATCCAAGCATATATTTCCCGCGATCTGCAAGCGACTGTATTTCATCGTGCGGATCAAATGTAATTTTTTGCGACAGAGTTGCTCGGCGCCGGCGCGGCAGCCCGCCAATCTTCGCCCGCCCAACCGATCTGCCCAACCGATCGACCTTGCCTGCCGATCACGAAAATGCGAGCGTTTCTTCGTCCAAGAAGATCCGCACCACCGGCAAGCCGAAGGTGCGCAAGTGCATCGCCGAACATCCACAAACTGGAGACGTGCCATGACTCGGACTTACAACGTCATCGACGCCGATGGTCATATCCTGGAGCCTTTGTCTCTTTGGAGTGACTACATGGATCCCGCCTTCCGCGACCGCGCGCCGCGGATCGTGCGGGACAATGATGGGAAGGAACGCCTGGTCATCGAGGAGAAAGTCCTCGGCAGCAAAAAGGGAATGGGCGCGCTGGGCGCGGTCGGTGCCCGCGACGGCACCGTGGTCGACGACACCATGGAGTATTCGCAGGGCAAGAAGGGCGGCTTCGACCCGCATGCGCGCATCCCGGACATGGACCAGGACGGCATCGACGCCGCGTTCCTGTATCCAAGCATCGGGTTGTTCGCCGGCGCGGTGCAGGACCCGCCGCTCGCCGCCGCGGTCGCCCGCGCCTATAATCGCTGGCTGGCGGATTACTGCAAACCCTATCCCGACCGCCTGTTCGGGGTCGCCATGCTGCCCATGCAGTCGGTCGACCTGGCGATCGAGGAGATGAAATTCGCCCGTCGCGAACTCGGCTTCAAGGGCGTGTTCATCCGCCCCAACCCCTACAACAACAAGATGATCGACCAACCGGAATACGAACGCTTCTGGTCGGTGGCGGAGGATCTGGACATCGCCGTGGGCTTCCACGAAGGCGCCGGGTCCGGCATGCCGCAGGTCGGCATCGATCGGTTCGAGGGCCGCGGGGCGCGCCATATCATCACTCACACGATGGAAATGATGCTGGCCTGTCTCGCGGTGATCTGGGGCGGCGTGTGCGAGCGGCATCCGAAAATCCGCATCGGCTTCCTGGAATCCGGCGGCGGCTGGATCGCGCCATGGCTGGACCGCATGAACCGGCATTTCGACGACCAGGGTTTCAATGACTCGGGCCTCAAGACCCGCCCCAGCGAGTTGTTCGAGCGCAATTGCTGGATCGCGTTCGAGCCGGTGGAGACCAGCCTGCGGGTGCTCGCCGATCATATCGGCCCGCACAAAATCCTCTGGGCAACCGACTACCCGCATCCGGATGGGTTCTTCCCCGGCGCGCCGGAGATGGTGCGCAGGCTGCTGGGCGATTCCTCCCCGGAGAAGACGCGCCAGGTGATGGCCGGCAGCGCCATGGGCTTCTACGGCTTGCACTGACGGAGGGACGCCGGCCCGGGGACGGATTTCGGCGCGTCCCCGGACCGACCCGTGCCGCTTTCACGGATTCCGCGCTGGGAGAAAAATTCTCCCCCTCCCCTTGCGGCTACGGTTGTCGTACAACTACGGAATGAGTTGCGAATCACTCCGTTCTCCGAATCGATGCACGCATTGATCGGGAAACAGGAGAGGCTCGCGTGGCTCAGGTGACACTTGGTGGGTTCGGTCATAAGAAGCGCGCCGAACTGGGCGCG
>CAMBXJ010000297.1:0-5827 GCA_945871455.1 Asaia bogorensis | reverse complement strand
CTGGTGGCGGGCGACGGCCATGTGGAAAACCGGGTTATCGAAACGCCGCCCGGCCTGCCGCCGTCTGCCCTGCAACAAGCCAGCAACTACCTGAATGCGCGCCTGTCGGGCCGGCCGCTGGACGAACTGCGCGTGCTGGTCGCCGAGGAGATGGCCGCCAACCGCACCGAGTTGGACGAATTGTCGGCCCATGTGGTGGCCGCCGGCCTGGCGACCTGGACCGGGGAGGGCCGCTCCGGCAGCCTGATCGTGCGGGGCCAGGCGCGCTTGCTGTCCGATGTGACGCAGATCGAGCGGCTGGCCTCCATCCAATCGCTGTTCGAGCGGCTGGAGGCTCAGGAAACCATGCTGCGCCTGCTGGAACTGGCCGAACAGTCGGACGGGGTGCGCATCTTCATCGGCGCCGAGAGCGGCGTGTTCGCGACATCCGGCGTGGCGATGGTGGTGGCACCGGCCCGCAGCGAGGGCGGCCGGATTGTCGGTGCGATCGGCGTGATCGGCCCGACGCGGATCAACTATGGCCGGATCATCCCCGTAGTGGACTATACCGCCCGCGTGATTGGTCGGTTGCTGGGGTAGTACCGAGGCGACCGCGGATTAAGCAGCCATTGCGCTATAGGGCGATGCTGACAGGCCGCCATGGGTCATCTGGCGCGCTGACTGGCACCGGCAGCGATGCCCAGGCCACGGATCAGGCGGGCAACCGATAGAAACGATAGCAACGGGCGGCGGCCCAAATTAGGGCCCTCTGGCGACGCCGGTGACAATGACCTTGCGCCGATCAGCGCGGGTGCATAGGCTGTCGTCAAAAGGCGACGATTGCGCAAGCAAGAACAAGGCTGCGGACAGCCCAAGAAGACTAATGCGGAGGAGACAACACGATGGTCGATCAAAATAACAGAGAAAACTCAAATTCGACATCCGGGCCGCGTGTCGAATGGCCCAGGCGTCAGTTCCTGGGAACCGGCTTGGCGGCCGCCGCGGCCGGCCTGCTGCCGGAAGCCAGTCTGGCACAAAACGTACCGAACCAGTTCGACGGCAGCAAGTTCCAACTCGCCGCGGCAGAACCCAATCCGAAGCGCGGTGGCGTCCTGAGGGTGGGCTTCACCAGTCGACAACCGCATTTCGATGTCCATCAGTCCGGCACGTTCAATAACCTGGGCACCCAGGCGTGCATGTTCGACAATCTGATCCGCCGCGACCCGCGCGATTCCGGCAAGACCATCATCCCGGATCTCGCGCATAGCTGGGATATTTCCAAGGACGGCATGACCTACACCTTCATGCTGCGCAAGGGTGTAACATTCCATGACGGAGCCGAACTGACGTCGGAGGACGTGAAGGCAACCTTCGATCGCATCATCAAACCGCCGACTGAAATCTCCATTCCTCGCTCCGTCCTGTTCAAGTCCGTGGACCAGATCACCACGCCGGACAAGCACACCGTGACCTTCAAGCTGTCCGAACCGCGGCCGGTGAACTTCATCATGTCCTCGATCGCGTCGGGCTGGAACGTGATCGTGCGCAAGAAGACGTTGGAGGACAACAACTATAACCTGCGCCGCCTTGTCACCTATCCGGGCACCGGCCCCTTCAGGTCCGTACGCCGGGTGGAAAACGAAGTGTGGGTGATGGAACGCTACCCGAATTACTGGAACCAGCCGCTGCCCTATCTGGACGGCATCGAGTTCTACCACGCGCTGCCGTTCTCGCCGGAAATGGGATCGGCGATCCTCTCCAACCGGGTTGATTACGTGCGCGCGACCGATCCGGGCACCATGAAGCGCGCCAAGGCGACACCCGGAATGGCTGGCGTCGACTACTATCAGAGCGTTATTTACGGCACCTGGATGAACAACAAGAAAAAGCCGCTCGACGATCCACGGGTCCGGCGGGCAATGCACCTGGTGACCGACAAGGACGTGCTGGTGGATGTCATCAAGGACGTCGCACCGCACATGGTCGGTGGGTTCATCTACCCGTTCTCGGAATTCGCCACGCCAAAAGACCAACTCGTCAAGCGGCTCGGCTATCAGCCCGATCAGTCCGCCGCGATCAAGGAGGCCAAGGCGCTGATGGCCGCGGCCGGCTATGCCAACGGCATCAAGTCGCTGGACTACCTGGTACGGGACGTGGCGAGCTTCAAGCTGATGTCGCAGGCGGTCCAGGCGATGTTGCAGCAAACCCTGAACATCGAAACCAAGCTGCGCATCGTGGTCGAGTCGGTCTGGTTCGACGACATCGCCAGCGGCAACTTCGATCTGGCGATCGGTGCCGTCGTTTCCACGCTGCTCGACCCGTCGGACTATTTCAACGCCTGGTACGGCAAGGGCGGGCCGCAGAACTACTCATCATGGGACAACAAGGATTTCCAGGTGTTGGCGCAGCAGATCGACCGGGAAGTGGATCCGGCCGCGCGCATGGCCCTTATCCGCAAGGCCGAGGCGATCATGGAATCCGATCCGCCCGTGCTGCCGATGACCTGGGAGAAGATCAACGACGTTTGGTATCGCTATGTGAAAGGGCATGACCCGAGCCAATATTTCGGCGTCTACGACGTGACCCGCCTCGACACGATCTGGCTCGACAAGTGATATCCGGCGCGCGGGCCATCGTCTGATGGTCCGCCGCGGCCCCGCACTCCGCGTCGTGGCGAAAGGGCGCCATGACGCGGGCCTGGTCCGGCCGTTCCACCGGTCCCGAGCCTCTCGGACCGTGGCCGATCTCGGACACCCAACATCAATCTTCGTCCCCCGCTTGTTCCGGCGCACCACCCGCCCTAACTGATGCGCGCCATGAGCAACGATCCCCCCCACACCCCGCACAGCATATTCGACCCGCCCATGCCGGAGTCGGATCCCGTCAACCAGACCGCGCAGCCGACGCCGGAGCAGACGATGCAGGCCGCGGCCGCTCGCATTGAAACGCTCGAAGCCGAGTTGGCCGAGATGAAGGACCGCTGGATGCGCTCGGAGGCGGAGAACGCCAATGTGCGTGCCCGCGCCAGGCGCGACGTGGATGAAACCCGCCAATACGCCGTGCAGAAATTCGCCACCGACGTGGTCGAAGCGGCCGAGAACCTGAAGCGCGGCATCGACAGCCTGCCGGCCGCGGCAGAAGGACAGCCGGAAATCCTGATCAAAGTGCGCGAAGGGCTGGAGGGCGTGGAGCGCAGCTTCATCGGCCTGCTCGACCGCAACGGCATCAAGAAAGAGGACCCGGTGGGTCAGGCGTTCGACCCCAATCTGCATCAGGCGATGGCCGAACAGGAATCCGATCTGCACACGCCGGGGACGATCATTCAGGCCTGGACCGCCGCCTGGACCCTGCATGGCCGCTTGCTTCGCCCCGCGATGGTCGTGGTCGCCAAGGCGCCAGCGGCCGAACTGGATGCTCCCGGCGCCAACGTGAATACCACTGCGTAATCGTGGACCAAGGCTTGTGATGGTCCGGTGTGAAAAAACCTCGTCGATCCCTTGCCTGGGGCGCGTCAGCCTCATACATCCCATTTATTCCCCGACCGCTACCCGGGGACGCTCGCGGTGCTTCGGGCCGCCTGTGTCCGCTGAAAGGAACTGTTTATGAGCAAAGTTATCGGTATCGATCTCGGCACCACGAATTCCTGCGTCGCCATCATGGAAGGCTCGGATGTTCGGGTCATTGAAAACAGCGAGGGCGCGCGTACCACACCCAGCATGGTCGCATTTTCCGACAACGGCGAGCGTCTGGTCGGCCAGTCGGCCAAGCGTCAGGCGGTCACCAATCCCACCAACACGCTGTATGCCATCAAGCGCCTGATCGGGCGCCGCTACGAGGATCCGTTGGTTTCGAAGGACAAGGGCATGGTGCCCTATGACATTGTCCGCGGCGAAAACGGCGATGCGGCGGTCGAAGCCCGTGGCGAGAAATATGCCCCGGCGCAGATCAGCGCGTTCATCCTGGGCAAGATGAAGGAAACCGCCGAAGCCTATCTCGGCGAGACCGTTTCCCAGGCAGTCATCACCGTCCCCGCTTACTTCAACGACAGCCAGCGCCAGGCGACCAAGGACGCCGGCCGCATCGCCGGCCTGGACGTGCTGCGCATCATCAACGAGCCCACGGCGGCCGCGCTGGCCTACGGCATGGACAAGAAGTCCGCCGGCACGATCGCGGTCTATGACCTCGGCGGCGGCACCTTCGACATCTCCGTCCTGGAAATCGGCGACGGCGTGTTCGAGGTGAAGTCGACCAACGGCGACACCTTCCTGGGTGGCGAGGACTTCGACCTGCGCATCATCGACTATCTGGCCGATGAGTTCCGCAAGGAGCAAGGTATCGACCTGCGCCGCGACAAGCTGGCGCTGCAACGGCTGAAGGAAGCCGCCGAGAAGGCCAAGATCGAGCTGTCTTCGTCCAAGGAGACCGAGGTCAACCTGCCGTTCATCACCGCCGACGCCTCCGGGCCGAAGCATCTGGTGATGAAGATGTCACGGGCGAAGCTCGAATCCCTGGTGGACGACCTGATCTCCCGGACCATGGAGCCGTGCAAGGCCGCGTTGAAGGACGCGGGCGTGACGGCGGGCGAGATCCAGGAAGTGATCCTGGTCGGCGGCATGACCCGCATGCCCAAGGTCATCGAGGCGGTGAAGCAGTTTTTCGGCAAGGAGCCGGCCCGCAACGTCAACCCCGATGAGGTCGTGGCCATCGGCGCCGCTGTCCAGGGCGGCGTGCTGAAGGGCGACGTGAAGGACGTCCTGCTGCTGGACGTGACGCCGCTGTCGCTGGGAATCGAGACGCTGGGTGGCGTGTTCACCCGCCTGATCGAGCGCAACACGACAATTCCGACGAAAAAGAGCCAGGTGTTCTCGACCGCGGACGACAACCAGCAAGCGGTGACCATCAAGGTGTTCCAGGGCGAACGCGAGATGGCCGCCGACAACAAGCTGCTGGGCAATTTCGACCTGCAGGGCATTCCGCCCGCGCCGCGTGGCGTACCGCAGATCGAAGTGACGTTCGACATCGACGCCAACGGCATTGTCTCTGTTCAGGCGAAGGACAAGGCCACCGGCAAGGAGCAGCAGATCCGCATCCAGGCCAGCGGCGGACTGTCCGAAGGCGACATCCAGCGCATGGTGAAGGAGGCAGAGGCGAACGCCGAAGCCGACAAGCAGCGCCGGGAAGCCGTGGAATCGCGCAATCAGGCCGAGGGCCTGATCCATCAGGTCGAAAAGAACCTGAAGGAGCATGAGGGCAAGATCGGCGCCCAGGAAAAGGGTGAGGCGGAAGCCGCCATTGCCGCCGCGAAGTCGGCGATGGAGGGCAACGACACCGAAGCGCTGAAACAGGCGACCGAGCGTCTAAGCCAGGCCGCCATGAAGATCGGCGAGGCGATGTACAAGGCCGAAGCCGCCCAGGCCCAGGCCGGTGGCGACGACGGTCCCGGTGGGCCGCAAGGCGGGCCGCAGACTGGTCCAGGCGGCAAACCCGGGGAGAAGGTGGTCGACGCCGAGTTCGAAGAAGTCGACGACAAGAAAAAGAAGTCGGCCTGACGGTTTCGGGCGGACTGACGATGCGAGCGCGCCCGAGATTCCCTGAAGCCGGGCGCGCTTCGTTTGTGGTTTGCCCAAGGGAAGGCATGAGGGAATGCCCCAGGGAGGGCCGAGGCGAACGCCATGTCCGATGCCGGGTCCGGCTATACCCGGCGGTGCCTGGTGGCCCGGACGGCGGCGGCACGGCCCGCCCGGTTTATACTCCGCGTCAAAATCCTCTCGGCGCGACATGATGCCCACACGCGGGGCGAGCTAACGTGAAGGGCTGAAATGGCCAAGCAAGACTATTATGCCACGCT
>CAMBXJ010000296.1 GCA_945871455.1 Asaia bogorensis | reverse complement strand
CCCCCGACGCCGGATCTGCCGGCCGCGTCCGACGGAGGCATTTCCGACACCGACAACATCACCGGGGTAACGACTCCGGTGTTCGAGGGCAAGGCGGAAGCCAATGCCACGGTCACGCTGTTCGACGGTGCCGTTCAGGTCGGCAGCGGAACGGCGGACAAGTCCGGCAACTGGTCGATCAAGACCAGCGCCCTGTCCGCCGGCGCACACACGATAACCGCCAAGGCGACCGATCTGGCTGGCAACACCGGCCTGGCGTCGGGCGGCCTGACCGTCACCATCGACACCACGCCGCCCATCGGCACGACGCCGGGCAAGCCGGATCTGACCCCCGGGTCCGACAGTGGCGCGTCCGCGATCGACAACCGCACGAACGACACGACGCCGAGCTTCTCCGGCACCGCCGATGCGGACGCGATCGTTACTCTGTTCGACGGCGACACCGCCGTCGGAACCGGGAAGGCGGACGCGTCCGGCCTGTGGTCGATTACCTCATCCGCCCTGGCGGACGGCGCGCACGCGATTGCCGCGAAGCTCACCAGCGTCTCCGGCGCGTTCGGGCCGGCATCGCCGGTGCTGACCGTGACCATCGATACGTCAGGCCCCGCGACCGGAACACCCGACCTGATCACCACATCGGACAACGGCGCGTCGACCCAGGACAACATCACGCGGGTCACCACGCCCAGCTTCACGGGCAAGTCCGAGGCGAATGCCAGCGTGACATTGTTCGACGGCGCCACGGTCATCGGCACCGGCACGGCCAATGCCGCCGGGACCTGGATCGTGAAGGCCGCGACCTTGGCCGACGGGGTGCACGCGATCACGGCCCAGGCCACGGATGTGGCGGGCAATGTCGGCGCCATGTCCTCGGCGCTATCGGTCACCATCGATACCGTGGCGGCACCGCCCAGCACACCGGATTTGAGCCCGACTTCGGATAGTGGGGTGTCGGCGGCCGACAATATCACCAACGTCACCACACCGACGTTCATCGGCAAAGCCGAGGCCGGGACCACCGTCTCTCTCTTCGACGGCGCCAAGCTGCTCGGCAGTGCCAAGGCGACCGTGTCCGGCAACTGGTCCATCAAGGCCGGCGCGTTGGCCGCTGGCTTGCACGCGATAACCGCCAAGACGACCGATATCGCCGGCAACGTCAGTGCGGCATCCTCGGCCCTGTCGGTGACGATCGACACCACGGCCGTTACGCCCACGGTGCCGGACCTGGCGGCAGTGTCCGACACCGGGGCATCCAGCACCGACAACATCACCCGAACCACGGCGCCAACCCTGACCGGCAAGGCCGAGGCAAACGCCAAGGTCAAGCTGTTCGACGGCGCCACCGAGATCGGGTCCGCCACCGCCGATGCCACCGGGGCGTGGTCCATCAAGTCCGCGGTCCTGGGCGACGGTGTGCACGCGATCACGGCGCAGGCGACCGACATTGCCGGCAATGTCAGTGCCGCGTCCGCCGCGCTGGCGGTCACGATCGACAACGCGCCGCCCGTGCCGCCGTCGGTGCCAAATATGCATTCCAGTTCGGACAGCGGTGCATTCAACTTCGACGACATCACCAGCGACACGACCCCCACCTTCGTCGGAACCGCCGAAGCGAACGCCACCGTCAGCCTGTTTGAGGGCGCCAAGGCCCTCGGGTCCGCAAAAGCCAGCGCGGCGGGGATATGGACGATCACCACCACGGCATTGTCCGACGGCAAGCACGCGATCAGTGCGCGCGCGACCGACGTTGCCGGCAATGTCGGAAAATTCTCCGGCGCCCTGGTCGCGACGATCGATACGATCGCGCCCGCATCCCCGGTGGTGTCGGGGCTTGCCACGGGCGCCGTATCCGGCACCGCGGAAGCGAAATCCGTGGTGACGCTGTTCGATGGCGCGACCAAGATCGGCACCGTCGCCGCGAGCGCAACGGGCGTGTGGACCATCCCGGTCGCTCTGGCGGCCGGTGCCCATGCGCTGAGCGGCGCCGCGATCGACGCCGCCGGGAATGTCAGTGGCCTGTCGACGGCGATTTCGGCCATTATCGGGACCGCCGGAGATAATGTGCTGACCGGCACCGCCGGCCCCGACCTGATGGCGGGCGGCAACGGCAAGGACACCTACCATGTCAACCACGCCGGCGACATAGCGTTCGAGACCGCCGCCGGCGGCACCGCCGATACGATCCTGGCCGCCGTCAGCCACACGTTGAGTGATCTGTCGCGGATCGAGTTTCTGATCGCGAATGCCGGCGCGACCGGCCTGGCGCTGGGCGGCAACGGGTTCGTCAACACCATCAACGGTGGCGTCGGCAACGACACGCTGACCGGCGGCGGCGGGGCGGACGTGCTGACCGGTGGCGGTGGCACAAACCTGTTCGTGTTGACGGCGCTGGCGGACTCGACCGTGGCGGCCACGGGGCGCGACCGTATCGGCGATTTCGCCGAGGCGGCCGGTGACCGGGTCGATCTGCATCTGCTGGATGCCGACACGACGCTGGCGGGCGATCAGGCGTTCGGCTCGCTGGGGGTGGCGTTCAGCGGCAAGGCGGGGGAACTGATCCAGGGCAAGTTCGGCGCCGACACACGCATCCAGGGCGACGTGAACGGGGACAAGGCCGCCGATTTCTCCGTCGTGCTGACTGGATCGCATTCTCTGACGACGGCCAATTTCGTGCTGTAGGTTGCGGTAAGCCGACGCGCAATAGTAGCCGCTCCAGTTGGCGCGGGAATGCAAACCCTGTCATGTTGGGCGCAGGCCCACCATCCATGACTTTGCTGATATCAACACCGCAAGACGTGGATGGCGGGCCTTCGCCAGCCATGACGTGGAGAGACACGGGCTCAACACCAGATGCAGCACTTATTCTTGTACGTCGCCTCAGGAGAGGGGGAGGGCATATTTCAAGGACCGGCGGGTGAGATCGGACCGCACCGGATTGCGGCGCTCATCGACCCAACATGGCATTCAACCGCTTGGCGAACCATTCCGACAGCAGCAACCCCGTCAGCGCGAGCACAATCGACACCAACGACAACTGCGCCGCCTTCGCTTCCCCCCCCGGAACCTGCAACGCCGCATAGATTGCCAGCGGCAAGGTCTGAGTCTCTCCCGGAATGTTCGCCGCGAAGGTGATCACCGCGCCGAACTCACCCAGGCAGGTTGCGTAGGCGACGATCCCGCCGACCAGAATGCCGGGTGAGGCCAGCGGCAGGGTTATCGTGAACAGCCGATCGATCCGCCCGGCGCCCAGGGTTCGGGCGGCCTGCTCCAGTCCGGGGTCGGCGGCTTCGAAGGATAGCCGGATGGCGCGGACCATGATCGGGAATATCATGACCGCGCAGGCCAGGCTCGCCCCCGCGGTTGTGAAGACGAGCCGGATCCCGAACCAGTCATACAGCAGTGCCCCGACGGGACCGCGCACCCCGAAGGTGATCAGCAGCAGCCAGCCGGTGACCACGGGCGGCAGCACCAGCGGCAGATGCACCAGCGCGTTCAGCAAGGCATGGCCCGGGAAGCGGCACCGCGCGAGGACCCAGGCGACACCAATGGCCAAGGGCAGGCCGAAACCAACGGCCCGCGCCGCGACGGTCAGGGTGAGCCAAACGGCTTCCCATTCTTCCGGGGTCAGGGTCAGGTCAATGAACCTTGAAGCCGCGTTGCAGAAAGATGGTCCTGGCCTGGGGGCCGGTCAGGAAAGTCATCACGGATCGAGCCTCCGGCGTATCGCCCGCCTTGGTGACGGCAAACGGGTAGACAATAGTCTGGTGGCTGTCGGGCGGGAAGGTTCCCGCGACCACGACGCCCTTCGATGCGACGGCGTCCGTCGCATAGACGATCCCGGCCGGGGCTTCCCCCCGCTCCACCAGCAGCAGCGCGGTGCGCACGTCCTCCGTCCGGGCGAGCCGGGGCATGACGGCATCCCACAGGCCCAGCCGAACCAACGCATCCCGCGCATAAAGCCCGACCGGCACATGCGCGGGATCGCCGGTCGCAATGCGGCCATTCCGCCCGAGAAGCGAGCCCAGATCGAGCCCGGGACCGATCGCGAGCTGGCGAGGCCGGTCGGCCGGGACGATGAGGACGAGCGTGTTGCCGAGAACGTCCCGGCGGGTATCCGGGGCGATCAGGCCTTTCTCGACCAGGTAGTCCATCCATTTCTGGTCCGCCGAGGCGAACAGATTGGCGGGGGCACCCTGCTCGATCTGGCGCGCCAGGGAGGAACTGGCACCGAAGGACAGGCGAGCGGGCGCATGGCCAGCATTGGCCCATGCGACCGCGATATCCTTCAGCGCGTCCGTCAGGCTGGCGGCGGCGAACACGGTCACGCCCTGCGCTCGCGTCGCCATCGGCGTGAGGAGGAGGCAGAGGAACAACACGAAACGCATGCGACAACCTTTTCCGGTGCAAGGCGATGCCATGCCCGCATATAGCAATTCGGGGGAAGAGGTCCGGCTGACACGCTGTGTCAAGTCCGCCGCGCGCGGCGTTATGATCATGGGGGTCGGTCCCATCTCCGGGTGGCGGCGGCGTACACATTCTCGCGAGGTTCGGTGCGCGGACCGGTCACTGGTTTGGCGCGTTGTCCCGTGCCCATTGTCACCGGGGGCACCCGGTGACAGAACCACGCCCGAGGAAATCCAGGATCGGCAAGGACCCGTGCATGACCAATGACGGAAGAAGCGCCGATGCGCCCGCCAATGGGGGTGCCAGTGGGGATGCCAGTGGGAGCGCCGCTGGGGCCGCCAGTGGGGCCGCCAGTGGGGGCGCCAACGCGCCCGCGGATGTGCCCGTGGGCGGCGGCAATGCTCGCCGCCGCCTGGTGCTGGCCGGCTGCCTCATGGCCACCTTCATGCCGGCCGTCGAAAGCTCGATCGTGGCGACGACATTGCCCAGCATCGTGGCGGATTTGGGCGGGTTCAGTGTGTTCAGTTGGGTGTTCACGATCTACCTGCTGACTCAGGCCGTCAGCATACCGATCTATGGCCGCCTGGCAGACCAGTACGGGCGCAAGCCGGTCATCATCGTCGGCACGCTCATGTTCCTGTCAGGCTCCGTCCTGTGCGGCCTGGCCTGGGACATGCCGTCGCTGATCTGCTTCCGCGCGTTGGAGGGCATCGGCGCCGGCGCCATCCAACCGATCGCCGCCACCATCCTGGGCGATATCTATTCGCCGACCGAGCGGGGGAAAATCCAGGGACTTGTGTCATCCGTCTTCGGGGTTTCGGCGGTGCTGGGTCCATCGTTGGGCGCGTTCCTGATCCAATATGTCAGTTGGCGCGTGGTGTTCTGGGTCAATGTGCCGATCGGGATCGCGGCGATGATCATCCTTGCGGTGTTTCTGAAGGAAAGCGTGCAGCACCGGGCGCATCGGATCGACTGGATCGGGTCCTTGCTGCTGCTGCTGGCCTGCGGGGCGTTGATGCTGGCGATGGTGCAGGCCGGTCGCCTGACCGGGACGGAACTGGTCGTTTTGGTGGTCACCGGAGTGCTGGCCCTGATCGTGCTGTTCCTGCACGAGCGATCCACCCCGGAACCGATGCTGCCGCTGGAGTTGTGGCGTGGCAACCGGATCGTGGTCGTGGGAAGCCTCGGAAACTGCTTTTCCGGGGCGGTGATGATGGGGATTTCCGCCTTTCTGCCCGCCTATGTGCAGGGCGCGATGGGGGAAACCGCGATCGCGGGAGGCCTCGTGCTGGGCGCCATGTCCATCAGTTGGGCGCTGGCCAGTATCGTCGGCGCCCGCCTGATGGGGCGCACCAGCTATCGGCTGACCGCGGCGCTGGGCGGTCTGTGCCTGTTCTTCGGAAGCGTGATGCTGGTGCTGCTGCAACCCAGCCATGGGCCGCTCTGGGC
>CAMBXJ010000295.1 GCA_945871455.1 Asaia bogorensis | reverse complement strand
TGCTGAATTCGTGGCCGGGCTATATACTGATCGAAAGTCCGAAAAGCTGTTTATGTGATCGCGCAACGCACTCTGGCGGTCCTGGCCGCTATCATGCTGGTCTGCGCCGCGGCTCTCGCGATGATCGGGCCGCGGGCGGTGTCGCTTGGGCGCGCATTCGCTTACTTGGGTGCCGGGGCGGAAGAAGCCCTGAAAGGCTGGACCCTGACACTGTTCGGCCCCTGGGTCTGGACCGAAATGGCGGTGCCGCTGCTGGTCCGCCCCGCCTGGTTGCTGCCGGCGTCGCTGGGGATCGTGTTTGCCGGACTGTCCCTGTCGCTGGCTTATCGCAGCACCGCCAGCCAATCGCACCGGCGGAGTTGAGGCGGGCGGCGGGTCCGTCGGCGTTTCCGCAGATGACTTCCTTATTCAGGCGCTGACGCCGCATGCCGTCCAGGCGGGGACGCCAGCAAGTACCGTCATGGCGGGTGAAGACCCACCACCCACGGCTTGCGGTGTTATACCGGCCGACGGAAACCTCGACCCTCCAGGTCGTGCCTCGCCGTCATGCCGGCCGCAGGGCCGCCATCCACGAATTTTGTGGTCGCAGCTCGGTAAAGTCGTGGATGCCGGCCTGCGCCGGCATGACGAGGAGGCGCCGATCGGAGAGTCAATCGTTCCGTCGGTTGGTATTGATCTCCGCGAAGTCATGGATGGTGGGCCTGCGCCCACCATCACGACGAAGGGCCGTTGCGCCCCTCCAACCTACGTGGTTATTTCCAAACCGAGACGGGGACGTTCGTCCCCATCCTCACCGGCCCCGATCAGGCGCTGGTCTTGCTCAGGGGCCGGTCTTGCTCAGGCGCCAGTCTTGCTCAGGCGCCAGTCTTGCTCAGGCGCCGGTCTTCAGGGCGACGCCCTTGTCGGCCAGCAGCGTCTCAAGCTCGCCGGACTGGAACATCTCGGTGACGATGTCGCAGCCGCCGACGAATTCGCCCTTCACATAGAGCTGCGGAACGGTCGGCCACTGCGAGAATTCCTTGATGCCTTCGCGCAACTGGTCGTCTTCCAGCACGTTCGCCGACTGGAACGGCACGCCCATATGGGTCAGGATTTGCACGACCCGAGCCGAGAACCCGCATTGCGGGAAGATCGGGGTGCCCTTCATGTAGAGCATGACTTGGTTCTGATCGATGTCGCTCTGGATGCGGGCATTCACGCTGTTGGTCATGATGTTTAACTCCTTGATGTCGTGACTGGGTTCGAGGATGCCTGATCAATCCGGAGCAGAGGTCTGCAACGCAAGGGCATGCAGCTCATTGCCCATGCGACCGCGCAAGGCGGCATAGACGATCTGGTGCTGGCGCACGCGCGACAGGCCGCGGAACTGTTCGCTGACCACCGTGGCGGCATAGTGGTCGCCGTCGCCGGCCAGATCCTCCACCCCGATCTTCGCATCGGGCAGGGCTGCCTTGATCAGGGCTTCGATCTCGTTCGCGGCCATTGCCATGCGGTCAGTCCTTTGTTGCCTTGCCGTCCATCCACGCCGGGAAGAAACGCTCATGCGAATCCCGAAGCGTGCGAACGGATATTGTACCGCCATCCGGAAGTGTCAAATCCTGACCGCCCGACACGGCTATTCGCAGCGCCGGAACGCCGGCTGCCTCGGCCGCCTTGATGATGGCGGCGGAATCGGGCACCGCCAGCAGGTAGCGGGCCTGGTCCTCTCCGAACCAATACGCATGGCCGGGGATGTCGCGGGGATGGGTGGAGATGCGCAATCCGATGCCGCTGGCCATCGCCATTTCGGCCAGCGCCACCAGAATGCCGCCGTCGGAGACATCGTGGCAGGCGCGCACATGGCCGGCCAGGATCTGGGCGCGGACGAAATCGCCATTGGCGCGTTCGGCGGCCAGATCGACCGGCGGCGGCGCGCCGTCCTCGCGTCCCGCAATCTCCCGCAGCCACAGGGACTGGCCGAGCCAGCCGGTGGTGGCTCCGATCAACACGATATCGAGCCAGGGGGGAAGGGCGAGGCCGACCGCCTGGGCCGCGTCATCCAGCACGCCCAGGCCGCCGATGGCCGGGGTAGGCAGGATCGCGCGTCCCTCCGTTTCATTGTAGAGGCTGACATTGCCGGACACGACCGGGAAGTCCAGCGCCTCACAGGCCGAGGCCATGCCCCGGATCGCGGCGGCGAACTGACCCATGATCTCGGGCTTTTGGGGGTTGCCGAAATTCATGTTGTCGGTGATGGCGAGCGGGCGCGCGCCCACCGCGGTCAGGTTGCGCCAGGCTTCGGCCACGGCCTGGCGTCCGCCGGCTTCCGGATCGGCGGCGCAATACCGCGGCGTGCAATCGGTGGTCAGCGCCAAAGCACGTTTCAGGCCTTCCAGCTTGACGACCGCGGCATCGGCGGCGCCGGGCCGCTTCACCGTCTGGCCGCCGACGGTGCTGTCATACTGGTCCCAGACCCAGGCGCGCGAGCACAGGTCGGGGCATCCGACCAGGGTCTCCAACGCCGCGGCCAGCCCGACCCGCGATTCGATCCGCGCCGGGTTCAGTTTCTCGACTTTCGGCGTTTCGGTGGTCGGGCGGGTGTAAAGCGGCGCTTCGTCGTTCAGCGGCGCCAGCGGGATATCGGCCTCGACCACGCCGTTATGGCGCACGACGATCCGGCCGGTGTCGGTGATATGGCCGATGACCGCGAAGTCGAGGTCCCATTTCTCAAAGATGGCGCGTGCCACGGATTCCCGGTCCGGACGCAGCACCATCAGCATGCGTTCCTGGCTTTCCGACAGCATGAACTCGTAGGCGGTCATGCCGGTTTCGCGGGCGGGAACCATGTTCAGGTCCAGCTCGATGCCGACACCGCCCTTGCCGGCCATTTCGACGGACGAACTGGTCAGGCCGGCGGCGCCCATGTCCTGGATGGCGACGATGGCGTCGGTCGCCATCAGCTCCAGGCAGGCCTCGATCAGCAATTTTTCCGTGAACGGGTCGCCGACCTGCACGGTGGGGCGTTTTTCTTCGGAATCGGCGCCGAATTCGGCGCTGGCCATGGTGGCGCCATGGATGCCGTCGCGTCCGGTCTTGGACCCGACATAGACCACCGGATTGCCGATCCCGGCGGCGGCGGACAGGAAGATGCGGTCGACCGGCGCGATGCCGACGGTCATGGCATTGACCAGCGGGTTGCCGTCATAGGCGGGGTGGAAGTTGATCTCCCCGCCCACGGTCGGCACGCCGACGCAGTTGCCATAGCCGCCGATGCCGCGCACCACACCATCGACGATCCGCCGGGTGCGCGGATGGTTCGGGCTGCCGAAGCGCAACGCGTTCAGGTTGGCGATGGGGCGCGCACCCATGGTGAACACATCGCGCAGGATGCCGCCGACGCCGGTGGCCGCGCCCTGGTATGGCTCGATGAAGCTCGGGTGGTTGTGGCTTTCCATCTTGAAGATGGCCGCCAGCCCGTCGCCGATATCGACGACACCGGCGTTTTCCCCCGGCCCGTGGATGACCCAGGGTGCCTTGGTCGGCAATTGCCGCAGCCAGACGCGGGAGGATTTGTAGCTGCAATGCTCCGACCACATGACGCTGAACACGCCAAGCTCGGTCAGAGAGGGCGTGCGGCCCATGATTTCAAGGACTTTACCGTATTCGTCGGCACTGAGGCCGAATTCACGGGCGAGACTCTGGTTGACTTCTTTTTGCATCAGGCGGCGGCGAGCGCGTCGAACAGGGGCTTGCCATCGGTGCTGCCCATCAACGGATCGACCATGTCTTCCGGATGTGGCATCAGCCCCAGCACTCGCAGATTCGGTGTGTAGATGCCGGCAATGGAGCGCGCGCTGCCATTGCGATTGGCGTCCTTGGTGACGTCGCCCTGTTGGGTCGCGTATCGGAGAGCGACCAGGCCCTGGCCTTCGAGCCGGTCCAGGGTCGCGTCATCCGCGAAGTAGTTGCCGTCGCCATGCGCCATGACGGCACGGAAGGTTTGGCGCGTCCGATAGCGGGCGGTGAACACGGTGTCTGACCGCTCCACCCGCAGATGGCAATCCATCGACAGAAACCGCAGTTGGGCGTTGCGCAGCAGGGCACCAGGGAGGATGCCGGCCTCGGTCAGGATCTGAAAGCCGTTGCAAACCCCCAGAATATAGCCGCCGCGATCGGCATGCGCGCGGATTGACGCCATCACCGGCGATTGCGCTGCCATGGCGCCGCAGCGCAGATAATCGCCAAAACTGAATCCGCCGGGGATCACCACCAGGTCCAGGCCGGACAGATCGGTTTCCTTGTGCCAGATCATGCGCGGTTTCACGCCGGAGGATTGCTCCAGCGCGATCGCCATATCCCGTTCCCGGTTGATGCCGGGGAACACGACGATGCCGGCTTTCATTGTGTGGGCCTCAGGGGCCGGTGGAACTGTTCAGTCGCCTCACAAGACCCCGCAAATCGCTCGGCGTTGAGCACGATCCCATCCGCGTCATGGGCGGTGAAGGCCGGCCATCCACGACTTGCGGTGCCGGTCGGGGCAAAGTCGTGGATGGCGGGCCTGCGCCCGCCATGACGGGGTTGGGCGTCCATCCGTTGGAACGGGCTCCTGATGGGTCGATAGTTCTTGCGCGTGGCCTTAACCATCCAGCGACACCCGGAAGCTCTCGATCACCGTGTTGGCCAGCAGCTTGCGGGCCATGTCCTCGGCCGTCGCGCGCGCCTTGTCGGGGTCGGTTTCGGCGAGATCCAGTTCGATGACCTTGCCGGCGCGCACATCGTTGACACTGGTAAAGCCCAATGTGCCCAGCGCATGGGCGATGGCTTTGCCCTGCGGGTCGAGCACGCCGGATTTCAGCATGACTGTGACGGTGGCCTTCACTGCATCAACTCCGGACCCTTCAGGTCGCGCATACCGGCTTCCGGCAGGATTCCCAGGCGTTTGGCGACTTCCTGGTAGGCTTCCTCGACCTTGCCCAGGTCCTTGCGGAAGCGGTCCTTGTCCATCTTCTCGTTGGTCTTGCTGTCCCAGAGGCGGCAATTGTCCGGGCTGATTTCGTCGGCCAGGATGATGCGCATTTCCTCGTTTTCCCACAGCCGGCCGAATTCCAGCTTGAAATCGACCAGGGTGATGCCGACGCCCAGCAGCAGGCCGGACAGGAAATCGTTGATGCGCAAGGTCAGCGCGACGATATCGTCCAGGTCCGCCGTGTTGGCCCAGCCGAAGCAGGTGATATGCTCCTCCGACACCATCGGGTCGTTCAGGGCGTCATTCTTGAAATAGTACTCGATGATGGAGCGGGGCAGGCGGGTCCCCTCGGCCAGACCCAGGCGGGTTGCCAGGCTGCCGGCGGCGACGTTGCGCACCACGACTTCCAGCGGGATGATCTCGACTTCCCGGATCAACTGCTCCCGCATGTTCAGCCGGCGGACGAAATGGGTGGGGATGCCGATCTCTCCCAGCCGCATCATCAGGTATTCGCTGATGCGGTTGTTCAGAACGCCCTTGCCGGTGATGATACCCTTCTTGGCACCATTTCCCGCGGTGGCGTCGTCCTTGAAGTACTGCACGAGGGTGCCGGGTTCCGGTCCCTCGAACAGGATTTTGGCCTTGCCCTCGTAGAGCTGGCGGCGGCGAGCCATAATGGGTTCCCCTTGGCGGACCGCCCGCTGCGGACGGCGGGGCGGGTATAGCAGTGGTGGGGCGGGGGGCAAAGGTTGCATTGCGGGAAGGGCGGGGCTTCCGCCCCACACCCCGACCAGGGGCGCTGCCCCCATGGTCCCTTGCGACCCCGCCAAGGGCGACGGCCCTTGGAACCCGGACCATTGGTGCCTTGAAGGATGCGGCCAACCCGGACGCTGAAACGTCCGGGTAGGCCCCATCCTTCAAGGCGCCAAAAGAATCGCATTCCAAAGGCC
>CAMBXJ010000294.1 GCA_945871455.1 Asaia bogorensis | reverse complement strand
CGGACAGCCGTGGGTCAAGCCCGGCAATGACGGTGAGGCAAGTCTATCGGTCCATGGTTGGAGGCGTCTATGTCACTCCGCACAATGTTGAATCGCACCCGTGCAGCCTGGAGAGCTTCCCATGAGCGAATTGCATAGGGTCACGTTCGATCCGAACCAATGTGGCGGCCGTCCCTGCCTGCGGGGGCTGCGAATTCGTGTCACGGATGTGCTGGATCTGCTCGCATCCGGGGCAACCTGGCCCGAAATCCTTGCTGACTACCCCGCTCTGGAATCCGACGATATCGCCGCCGCCCTCGAATATGCCGCACGTCAGAGCGACCATACGGTGCTGCGCGTCGCCTGATGCGCTTCCTTGTCGATGCCCAGTTGCCGTCGGCACTGGCCCGATGGCTGGCATCCCAAGGCCATGAAGCCGAACATGTCGCGGACCGGCAATTGGAAGCGGCGTCCGATTCCGCGATTTGGGACTTCGCGCTTCAGTTCTCCGCGGTCATCATTACCAAAGACGAGGACTTCGCTCGGCGCAAGATACTGACCGTAGGCGGCCCCGTGGTGCTTTGGATCAGGTTGCCGAATACACGCCGGCGGGACTTGCTGGCCTGGTTCGAAACGGTCCTTCCGGACATGCTGTCTGCCATCGACCGTGGCGAGACGCTGATCGAGGTCGTGTAGTCGCGATCCTGTCGATGCCTGGGCTCGGTGGGGATCAGTGATGTGTCGGGCAGGAAATTAAGTGGTGGGTCTACGAATAGACGCCGACCAACCTACCGCTACCCGCTCAAAACAACCCGTATCGGCACGCCAGCCACAGCTTCTGCCACGTCGGCAGACTGACCCTCTCCCGCGGATTCCGCCATTCACTCTGTTCCAGCCGCGACAGGATCGCCGCATAGGTCGCGCCCATCAAACGTGCCGGCTTCATGGCCCGACGATCGCATTGGCGCATAGCGCTTTCGGCAACCGCGAAATACCCATGCGCCCGTTCGGCCAGGCGCGCGCAAACCCGGGGCAGGTTTGGGGATGCCAGTGCCGCCATGGGTTCGGCCGGGACCCGTGCTTCCTCAAGAAATTCCGCCGGCAAGTAGAGACGTCCGCGTTCGGCGTCCTCTTGGATATCGCGCAGGATATTGGTCAGTTGCAGTGCCCGCCCCAGCCCTTGCGCGACCTGATCGGCCATGGGTGACGCATCCCCGAACACGCGGACCGACAACCGCCCCACCGCCACCGCCACCCGGTCGCAATAGAGTTCCAGGGTCGCGAGGTCGGGCGCCACGATCACCGTCTCGGCATCCATCTGCATGCCGTCAATCACCGCGAGGAAGTCCTGCGCCCGCAAATCGAAGCGTCGGACCGCTTCCACCAGGATCCGGGTCACGGGCCCATCGGCCTCGCCCCGATACAGGGCGGCGATATTGTCCCGCCACAATGCCAGGTCGCGACGCTTGGCCGGCAGGGTGCCTTCCTCGTCGGCGATGTCATCGACGATGCGGCAGAACGCGTAGATCGCATACATCGCGTGCCGGCGGTCCGGCGGCAGCACGGCCATTCCGCGATAGAACGACGTGCCCGCCCGCCGCACGATCGCCTCGACCGCGTCCAGATCCGCCTGGTCCGCGCCCAGCGGAGTCGATTCCGTTGTCATCAGATGATGTGGCGGGCCGCGCCGATGGCGCTGAGCAGCCCGTCGGTTTTGCTCAGCTTCACCCGCGTGGCCAGCGGATCGTTCTGCGCCAACCGACGCGCCAGCCGGCGCGCCAGCCGCAGGATCACCGCCGATTCCAGCCGCAACCGGCGATTCCGCGTGATCTGCGGCAATTCCGCGGCCGCCTGGTTAAGCCGGTCGATCCGATCCAGCAAGGTCACGAACACGCGCCGCAGCCCAGGGGTTTCCTTCGGCCGGCGCACATCCTCGACCGAGGCGCCGAAATGGTCCAGCAGCGCCTGCGGCAGATAGCAACGGTCGAGTTGCGCCAGATCCTTCGCGCAGTCCTGCAGGTGATTGAGGATTTGCAGCGAAACGCAGAGCGCGTCGGAGGCCGCGTAGCTCTCATGGGTTTCCCTGTGTAGGTCGATCAGGTAGCGACCGACCGGCACGGCGGAATAGCGGCAATAGTGGTAAAGTTCGTCGATCGTCGCGTAACGGCTCTTGGTGGCATCGGCGCGAAACGCGATCAGCAGATCGGTGGCGTGGACACTCGGCACCTTGGTTTGCGCCAGGCTGGTCCGCAGGCGCGCCGCGCTGGGGGACCCGGTGTCGCGCTGGCCGGTCAGCACCGCCTCCATCACGTTCAGGCGGGCGATCTTGTCGGCTGACTGCAATGTGGGCGAGTCGGCGATATCGTCCGCATTGCGAGCGAAGGCATAATACGCGTGCACATGCGGGCGCAGCTTTCGGTCGATCAGAATGGATCCGACCGGAAAATTCTCGTCGCCTCGGTCCTTGCCGGACCAGACTTCGACGTTGTCGGACTCGCTCATGCGCCGCCGCCGGTGTAGGCGCGTCCCTTCCAGGCGACACCGCGGCCCAGATGGTGATTGATCGCCGAACCGATCGTGGCGGCCGTGTAGAAGGCGGCGATCAACGGCAGAAACGGCGCCCATAGGACGGACTGCCCGAAGCGGCGCAATGTCGGCACATAGGACAGCGACAACAGGACCCAGGCTGCCAGCCCGCACCAGCGGCCAATGCCGTCGTCGAACAACGCGCCGAAGGGCGGCACCAGCCAGGTCAGAACCATCGCCAAGGTTGTCCCCAGCAACAATAGCGGCGAAAAGCGCAATTGGACATAAGCGGTGCGCGTGATCATCCGCCAGATATCGCCGACGCCGGGGTATGGGCGTACCGACCGGGCCAGCGCGGAATGACCGAGCCAGATCCGGCCGCCCCGTTTGACCGCGCCAGCCAGCGCCACGTCGTCGATCAGCGCTCCTCGCACTGCCTCCACCCCATTCGTTCTCGCCAGCGCGCGCTGGCTGATCAGGATCGTGCCGCCCGCCGCGGCGGCGGTGGCGCGTCGCGAATCGTTTACCCAGTCGAATGGATAAAGCAACTGAAAGAAGTACACGAACGCCGGCACCAATGCCCGTTCGGCCAGGCTGTCGCAGGCGAGCGCGACCATTTCCGACACCATGTCACGGTCGTCGCGAACCGCATGAGCGACCAGGGTGGAGACGTGACGCGGATCGTGGACGATATCGGCGTCTGTCAGCAACACGAACGCGGCTCCCCGGGCCTCATCCAGCCCCTGCGCCACCGCCCAAAGCTTGCCGCTCCATCCGGGCGGCCGTTCGGCGCCGGTCAGCACGGTCAGCCGGGGATCTTGCAAGGCTCGCGCGATCGCCCCGGTGCCGTCGGCGCTGCCGTCATCGACCAGGATGACCCGGAATGGACCCGGGTAGTCCTGCGCCAGCAGGGAAGTCAGGCTGTCCCGAATCGCCGCCGCTTCATCGCGTGCCGGGACCACGATCGCGACCGCGACCGCATCGGACGGCAGGGTCGGCGCAAGGACCGGCCCGGCCTGCCAGAATCGCCCATGCAGGCCAATCAGATAGAGCCAGATCAGCAGCGACAGGACCGCGAGGCCCGTCATCCACGCAGCATGCCGTTGGCACGAAACCAGGCCACGGCGTCCTCGACCGCCTGACGGACCGGGCGAGGGCTGTAACCCAGCTCCGCCATCGCCTTCGCGGACGAGTAGAACATCTTCTTCCGCGCCATCTTCAGGTGGTCGCGGGTCATCAGGGGCGGGATGCCGGTCAGGCGCGCGAACTGCTCCATCAGGTAGGCGGCGGGCCAGACCACACCCTCCGGCAGGCGGATCGAAGGCGGCCGACGGCCGGCGACGGTCGCCACCAGGGCCAGCACGTCCTTCAGCAGCATGTTCTCGCCGCCGAGGATATAGCGTTCCCCGATGCGGCCGCGTTCCAGGGCCAGCACATGCCCCTCGGCCACGTCATCGACGTGCACGATGTTCAGACCGGTGTCGATATAGGCGGGAACCCGTCCGGCCGCGGCGTCCAGGATCATCTTGCCGGTGGGCGTCGGCTTGATATCGCGCGGTCCGACCGGGGCGGCGGGATTGACCACGACCACCGGCAGGTTGTCGCGTTGCGCCAGTTCCAGCACCGCGCGTTCGGCCAGGAATTTGGAGCGTTTGTAGACGCCAATGAAGTCGGACTCGCGGGCGGGGGTGGTTTCATCCGACACGCTGCCGTCGCCGATCAGCCCCAGAGCGGCCACCGAACTGCAATGGACGATGCGTTCGGCCCCGGCATTGGCCGCGGCTCGCACCATGGCGAGGGCGCCGTCCACATTGGCGCGCAGCATGTCGTCCGGAACGGGCACCCAGATCCGGTAGTCGGCGGCGACATGCACGACATAGCGGCAGCCGGCGGCGGCGCGATCCAGGGAGGCCGGATCGGTCAGGTCGCCCACCACGACCTCCGCATCCAGGCCGGCCAGATTGCTCCGGTCGCTGCTGGCGCGGGTCAGCAGGCGCAATGCGTGCCCGCGGGCGGCGAGCCTGCGCGCGACGGCCGATCCGACAAAGCCGGTGGCGCCGGTGACCAGGGTCTTCATGTCGGGGAAAATTGGGGCATGGCGCGGTTCATAGACGAAGCGGATGGAACCTGGGAAGAACGGAGCGACCGACGGACCCGGTCGACGCCGGTACGCGGCAAGCCGAGCGGGAGGTGGTGAACTGTCGCTATCGGTGGGTGGATGAGCCGGTTGCGGATGATCCCGTTTCAGGGCCGCGCGAATTGGTATAGGTTCCTCCCTTCAACCTTACCGGATGGCTTCCTGATGCGCCTGACCCGCGGCTTCATTCCCACGATCAAGGAAACCCCGTCCGAGGCGCAGATCGCCTCCCACCGGCTGATGTTGCGGGCTGGCCTTGTCCGCCAGACCTCCGCCGGCATCTATGCCTGGCTCCCCTTGGGCTTGCGGGTGCTGCGCAACATCGAACGTCTGGTGCGGGAGGAACAGGACGCCGCCGGCGCCCAGGAAGTCCTGATGCCGACCATCCAGCCGGCGGAATTGTGGAAGGAAAGCGGCCGTTACGAGGATTACGGCAAGGAGATGCTGCGCATCCGCGACCGTCATGAACGCGACATGCTGTACGGCCCGACCAATGAGGAAATGATCACCGATCTGTTCCGCCAGTCGGTCAAGAGCTACCGCGAACTGCCCCAGATCCTCTATCACATCCAATGGAAATTCCGCGACGAGGTGCGGCCTCGCTTCGGCGTGATGCGCGGACGTGAATTCCTGATGAAGGACGCCTACTCCTTCGACCTGGACCATGCCGGTGCCGTCACCACCTATCGCAAGATGATGCTGGCCTATATGCGCACGTTCCAGCGCATGGGGCTGAAGGCGATCCCGATGGAAGCCGATACCGGCCCGATCGGCGGCGATCTGAGCCATGAGTTCATCATTCTGGCCCCCACCGGCGAAAGTCAGGTCTACTTCGACGCCGCGTTTGACGAGATGGACTATCTGTCGGCCGGTGCCGGCGGCTTCAGCCACGACAAGGCGGATGATCTGGAGCGCTTCTTCAAGCAGATGACCACCAACTACGCCGCGACCGACGAAAAACACGACACCGCGAAGTGGGAGGCCATCGCCCCCGAGCGCCGGCGCGCGGGCCGCGGTATCGAGGTCGGGCACATCTTCTATTTCGGCACCAAATACACCAAGGCCATGAGCGCGTCCGTCGCCGGCCCAGACGGCAAGCCGTTCTTTCCGGAAATGGGCAGCTACGGGATCGGCGTTTCCCGCCTGGTGGGCGCGGTGATCGAGGCCAGCCACGACGATGCCGGCATCATCTGGCCGGACAGCATCGCGCCGTTCAAGGCGGCGATCCTGAACCTGAAGAACGGCGATCCTGCCTGCGA
>CAMBXJ010000293.1 GCA_945871455.1 Asaia bogorensis | reverse complement strand
ACCATTGCCGCGCAGTTCCGCCCCGGCCACGCGGATCTGACCTATGAGCTGAAATACGGCATCCGCGACTATCGTGGCGGCGGGCGATCCTCGGCCCGGGAGACCGCCATGCGAGTCGCCGCGGGCGCCGTGGCACGCTTGGTTCTTGGCCCCGTGGTCCGAATCCGCGGTGCCCTGGTCCAGATCGGGCCGCACCGGGTCGATCGCAGCCGCTGGGACTGGGATACCGTCGGCGACAATCCGTTTTTCTGCCCGGACCCGGTGATGGCCCAGCGATGGGAGACCTATCTGGCGGAGGTACGGAAATCCGGCTCGTCTGTCGGTGCGGTGATCGAGATCGAAGCGGACGGTTTACCCCCCGGTCTTGGCGCGCCGATCTACGGCAAGCTCGACGCCGACCTGGCGGCCGCCCTGATGTCGATCAACGCCGTGAAAGGCGTGGAGATTGGCGACGGATTTGCCGCCGCGGAACTGACCGGGGAAGCCAATGCCGACGAAATGCGGATGCGGGACAATGAGGTCCTGTTCGGGTCCAATCATGCCGGCGGCATCCTGGGCGGCATTTCCACCGGCCAACCGGTCGTGGCACGCTTCGCCGTGAAGCCGACCAGTTCCATCCTGACCTCTCGCCAGTCGGTGGACAAGAACGGTCAGGACATCGACATCAGCACCAAAGGCCGCCACGATCCATGCGTCGGCATTCGCGCTGTCCCGGTGGGGGAGGCGATGGTGGCCTGCGTCCTGGCCGATCATCTGCTGCGCCATCGCGCCCAGAACCCGGATGCGCCCATGACGGTGCGGCTGCCGCGTAACTGACCCCACGGCCGGTGATCTCGTGCGGCCGACGCGCCTGTGCGCAAGCCGCCCGTAAGTGGGGCAAAACCGTGGGCACGCCGGTCTTGGGTTCCCCAAGCCCGTTGATCCTATCGGGAGCCCTGCGCGACTTCGGTGTACTTGCCGTTCAGGCAGGACGGAGCCGCGCTCTGACGTAATGGTCGAGTGGTCCGATGATCGCGTGCTCGGAGACTTTCAGCCTGCACCCAGGCAATCCCAGACGGCGATGCCAAGTTTGTCACACGTCTTCGCAAGGTTGAGGAATGCATCTCTGCAATCCCGGCCGATTTCGCTTCGGGCTGAGCCCGAGCATGACCTTGTCGAGCGCGATCAGGGTGACGAGGAAGCGTGTCTCTTCTGCCTGGTTGGCCAGGGGTCTTGTTATACCAGCCGTCGGAAAGATTGACTCTTCAGTCAACGCCTCCCCGTCATGCCGGCGCAGGCCGGCATCCACGCCTGACCAGGGCTGCAACAGCGCAAGGCGTGGATGGCGGGTCTGCACCCGCCATGACGGCTTTGCAGTGCCCGTGGGTCATTGTTTCGGCCAGTTGGTATTAGTTCCGGTGATCCGTCCGGCTGGCGGATTCTGTGCTTGATTGGGCGGCCGGGCCCGATGTTTGCCCGATCTCGTCGTGGAGGGCGCGCGGCAGGCGAGGGCGGCGTGGGAGGCTGTCGGACCGCCGCCGCAATCGCGGATCAGTGGCTGGATCGCCCGATCATCCGGGGAAGGTCGGCCAGTAACCGCTTAGAGAGCACGACCTTCGTGACCGCCGCCAGAACCAGCACGCATAGCGCCGCTTTCGACGCCAACCCCATAGTCCCTTCGATCAGCATCGCGTGAACGATGCTCCCGGCGACGATCACGATTCCAAGGGTCATGTGACACAGGCGCCAGACCACTGGCCTCAGTCGCAGCCGCCGGCGGAGTGCGGCGACGAGTGCGGCCGCGAACACAGCCCACATGGCGACCACGCCCCAGGGGGCAAAGGGTGTCGGCGAATCAAAAAGGAGCGCGTCGACAACGTCGGGCGGGCTGGTCAGCCACAACGCTCCGACGTGGAGCACCACCGCTGCCACGAGCCCGGCCCCAACCCAGGCATGCAGCCGGCGCCCGAATTGCGTGGGCACACCGGGCAAGTATCCGCCCGCAAGCAAGGGTTGGATCAGGAGCAACCCGAGCGCAACCACGCCAGCGAAGCCGGCCGCGATATAGATCGGGTCGCGCCATGCGAGCACCGGACTCGCCGCCGCCACCACGACCGGCACGGCCAGCGCAGCCGCGAGCATCACCCAGATCAGGACCGCACGCACCGTCTTCGCGCCGATCACGCCGGCCGCAGGACGAAATGTGCGCTCAGGCTGGTGTCGCGCGCGCTAGCCATCACCGGCCGAAGGAAGACAGTCTCGAAGCGTTTGCCGTCATACTCCGCATCATAGGCGAGGTGTCCGTGCGGTTGGCCGAAGGCGGGCACGATCTGTGGCATTTCCAGCCTGAACACACCATTCGCGTCGGTCAGCGTGGCGCCGTGACTCTGCGGGTCGCGCTCATACCCTTCTGTCGTGTGCGCCCATATCTGGATGCGCACGTCCGCGAGCGGTGCGCCATCGCTGGCACGTCGAACGGTGCCGGTCATCCAGAAGCCGCCGCCGCCGATGCGCTCCACGATTCGCGCGCCGGGCAGATAATTGTTGGCGCCGCCCCGCATCGTCGGTGTGGGGGCAAGGCTTTGCGCCCGTAGCGGGGCGATGAGGCTGGACACGCCGGTCACCAGCGCGGCTCCGACGCCACTTGCAAGGAAGGTACGGCGGGCCTGCGGCGGTTGGGTCATCGTGATCTCTCCCCTCAGACTTGGCGGATGGAGCCATGCAGCATGTCGCTCAACATGATGTCCCATCAAAGCGTGCACCAGTGCCGTGATCGGCGCGTTGTCCATCGGCAAGGTCGAGTCGCTGCTGCCGCGCGCCAGCCCCCGCGGTTGCTGTTCAGGTCGCGGCGGCCTGGACGCTTGCCCAGCGCACGGTGATGCTGGGTGCCAGCAAAAGCGACGAGAGGTTGGTGTCCATGGCGCAGAGAGACAACTGGGGCTGGCAGGCTCGCATCGGCATGTTCATCGTTGGCAACGAAGCGGTGCCCGAGGCCGAATGGTGGGCGATGCTGCCGCCCAACGTCTCGGTCCATGCTGCCCGCGTCACAGCCCGCGCTCCTTGGGCACGCTGGCGCGACGACCGCTCCGGCGTCGAACTGGAAGACGATCTCGTTCGCGGTTGCCAACAATTCGCCGCGATGCGCCTCTCAGCCGTGGTCGTGGGCCATAGTTCCAGCAGTATAATGGGTGGCAAGGGTTGGGACGAGGCCGTGGTGGCGCAGCTCGCCACCATGTTGGGCGCGGGCACGTGTGTCACGACAAACGGACTGGACTGCGTTTCGGCACTCCGGGCTTCGGGGGTGCGGCGGCCGTTCCTGGTGCTGCCTCCGTGGTTCGCCGACCAGGCCGTGGCGGCGGGCGTGGGCTACTACGCCGACCAGGGTGTCGCTCCGGTCGGCTACTACCGCTACGATCCCGGTCGCAAATGGCGCGATCTGCCACCTGGCGAACTCTATGGGCACGGCATGGGATTTGAGCAGGAAATCGAACCGCTCTACGCGCAGATCAGAGCGACATGCCCCGTCGAGGCCGACGGCGTGCTTATCGCTGGCACCGGGTTCCGCTGCGTCGGTATCCTCGATGCATTGGAGCAGGACCTGCGACGCCCCGTTATCTCAGCCAACCAGGCCAGCCTCTGGCAATGCCTGCGCCTGTCTGGCGTGCACACGCCGATCAGGGGCTACGGAAGCCTACTTGGCCGCTGATCGGACCCCATATGAGCGCGCTGTCTCGGCGCGTGGAGGACAAGGCTCTTTCATGGGGCGCGAAGGCGTCGGCCTACCACGATGGGGTGTTCGCGGCCCTGGCGCGGGGAGAGACGCCCGTGCTGATCGAACTGGAGGAAGCCTGCCTGACAGCGTACTCGACAGACTGTGACCCGAGGCGTGATCCTGCCTCGACCGCGCCACTTCGCCTCCGGGAGCGGTTTCGCCGGCGTGGTGCCCTTGTTCATGTCGCTCGGTTTGATGTTCGGGCGGCGCTTCAGGCCTTTCAGGCGCGCGATCGCTTCGCGCTGTTCGGCGATCGTCTGCGCCAAAGCGGCGACCTCTCCGCACAATTCCGCCAGCAGGGCTTAAAGCCCTGGACGGTTTGGCGCGGAAACGGGCGGCGGCGACGGCACATGACGTACAGACTCGGTCGCGTCGGATCTGGGCAGGGAAATAATTGGCGGCCGTCCACGATTTTGCCCCTCTCACGGCCGCCCATCTTATGCCGTTGAGACTCCCACGAATCTCCGATCCCGGGCGCGTCCGTGGACATGAAATCGGCCCCACCCCCCAGCCTCCACCACCGGCATTCGCCCGATCCCGCACTGCTCGGCCGAATAACCAAGCTTGACGGTCGGGTATAAAACCGCCTCAATGCGGTTTCCCAGACCGATGAACCGCACAATGCATATCTCCAAGCTCACGACTTCCCCCCGAGACCTGAACGCTTTCGTTGCTTTGGTGGGCGCTGCCGCCTGGGGCAGGCGGCTGACTGAAATCCGCGACATGGCGGCGTCCGGCCCGCGTGCCGGGATCGCATTGCGCCAGCACCACGCGGTCGAACTGGCGATCGAGCGTCTGCGTCGGCCCTTGCGACGTGACCCGACGGCGGCGGAACGTCGGTTAGGCGCGCTGGCCGGCGAAATAGCCGAGCTGGCAGCCCCGCGCGGTGGTGCGGTGCGTCGTGGCGTGGAACGCGTGCTGCATCAGGCACTGTCCGGCGATGCGACCCTGATCCCGCTGTTTCATCAGATGTATACGGCCAAACTGCAACAATCACGCGGGTTCGACGTCACCTTCGCGGGGCTGGAACAGGACGCGAGCTACGACCTGCTGCTGTCACGTGACGGGATGGAAGCAGAGATCGCCTGCGACGTTGTCTCGGCGGAGGACGGACGGGGCGTGCATCGCGGCGCCTGGTTCCGTTTGGCCGATCGCATCGACCCCGATTTGCAGACCTGGCTGTCCGGGCACCCGGGCCGCTACATCCTGAAGATGACCTTGCCGCAGGGCCTGCGGGGTGGCCTGACCGGAAAGGCGGGTGATGGCGACAAGCTGGCGGTTTTGCATGGCCGGATTCGCAGCCTGCTCGATTCGCGTACGCGTCAGGATCATGACGAAGCGATCGTCTTGCGCCTCGACCCGTTGTTGCTGGCCGGAGCGCAGGCGGATGAGTCGGGTCTGCTGACATCGCTACGCCAGCAATTCGGGCCCGAGGCCCATCTGGCCGTGACCGCCGCCGAGAACAGCGTGTTCGTGATGGCAGCCCGTTCGGCGTCTGAAAACGGCGTGGCCGCCGCGATCCGCCGGCGCATGGAAGCGTTCACCGCCGATCGTCTGTCCGGCGAACGGCCGGGGATCCTGGCCATGTTTGTCGAGGATACCGACCGCTCGGAGTGGCGCCGATTGCGCCAGGAACCGGCTCTGGAAGCCGAGACCCGACAATTTCTGACGGACAAGGTGGCGCGGTCCGTCGTCGCCGTATCCGTCGCGTCCCGCGTGGAATTGTTCGACCTGCCCGCTTCGGATGCCCCGGCGGGGGGTGAAATACGCTTCCGCAACCCAAGCCACCAGGCCGCCAAGGAGCAGGCATTGGCGCCGGCGATCCTGTCGTCGATCTGATACCAGACGACGGAGCTATCGACCGGCGCGCCTGGGGGCAGCAACCCAACCGCGAGAACGGCTGCTCCTCCGCGATTCCATGGTGATGCCGTGCCGTCGCCCCGCGATTGCCATTTTCAGCCAATCAAATGGCCGGCATGGAGCTGGAGCACCCCGCATGACCGAATTCGAAATCGCCCAGACACTCGATGAGCTCGACATGTTGATCAACGACCCCAGCGTGCCCATGCAGCCCGAACGTATCTGGACATTGCTGGCGGAAGTCTCGCACAGACATCCGGGGCGAGAGGGGTCGATAGGGGAACCCGCGCGTTGATGCGGCGCGATTG
>CAMBXJ010000292.1 GCA_945871455.1 Asaia bogorensis | reverse complement strand
CAGGCTTGATGGAATGTTGTCGAATTTTTGTCGGACAAGCGGCGGGCCTATTTGGGGATGGTGGTGGATGCCACGTCGTTTGATGGTTCCGTCATCGCGTCGGGTAATCCTCTGGCCCTCTCTATGACAGAAAAAACCGCCAGATGGCTGTGCCGACAATGGCCCAAAATAGGGCGCCAACCAGGACGGATAGCATGACGCCCTTCGCGGCTTGGAGATCATCCTGGGCTGGCCATACCAATTCACTGGTAAAGATATGATCTGTTGGTCGAGTGGCTTTCGCCATGACATTGGTCCTAACGAGGTGGCGGCCTGGCCGCCAAGGTAGAGGGTAGCATCGCCGATCTGTTCGACTCTCACGCCACCTCCCGCAAAAGACTGGCCGGTCCCACGGGGGAGACCGGCCGGAGTTTAGGGGGGAAACGTCCAAGATGCGCGCAGATACCCGCTGCACGGGCCGGGACTGGCGAGGGGAATGACACCCTCGGCAATTCGCATAAGGAGCCACCCCGGCGCGGGAGGCGTTCTAAAACAAACGCCGGGGTACCTGGGAAGAACGCGCTCCGTGAAGCCTGCGCCCCTCTTTAACGGCGATACTTCGACAAATTCCTGGGTTCACGGTGTTATTCTAGGAGACTAGCATAACCCGGGACATCTTGGTTCGGTAGACTCGGAATGTACTTAGCCCAACTTATTGATCGCTGTGCGGGGTACTACCTAAAAGCCAGGACGATCAGTGGGTTCGACGTTTTGGGCCGTGGCATTTTTTGTCACGGGCCATCTTGACCTAATGCATTGAAAATAGGGATATAATGCGACTTTTCGGCAACCCTGAGAACAAAGATGGGCTAGGTCTTGCGCAGCCAATAGCGAGAGCTGGTCAGGATCGACAGGCCCTCGAAGATCGGCCAACACCACCGACAGTATTTTTGAAGCTGCTTCGTCATCGACATAAGCTGATGGGAAATCCAAAATCGGCATGGTCAGTCTTACCTCCTTTCACCAACCCCCCGTACACGCACTTACGGCCGGTGCTAGGCCACATGGGTCACATGCTGCCCTCTTCCGCCGCTGCCTTGTGAGGTGTCCTTCGGAAAGCACTCGACAGTGCCCACATGTTGCCTGCCCCACAGGGGGATATCGCCAGAAACCCGTACGACCGTGAATAGCTTTCCATGTCATGTCCCGCAGGCGATTCGTGCTGTCTGCAGCATTGTTACACAAACGACTGCGCGCTGCTACGTTATTTTTCGGCGTGTAATGTAAGTAATTGCTTAAGCTTGCAGAACATGCTGGGCACTGCGATTTTCAACCATGCTCTCGACGAATCGGCACCTGCCGCCGCACCTGCAAGCAATCTGCGCCATCCTCGCCCGTGGCCTGGTGCGACTACATAGTGGCACCGCCGAGAATAAGGCCCGCGCCAGTGCAAACTCTCCGGACCAGGGAGAGACTTCGCTACACTTCACCGCCCACCAGCGCGGTCATGCGAAAACGAAACCACGGAGACTCGCGTGACGCGACCCAGGGGAATCCCGGCCACCCCCACGACAGCTTGTATCCAGCCCACCGACGTGCTGGCCCGGCTGGCGGCGCTGAAGGGCACGTCGACGCCCGAACTGAAGCGACAATGGCAGCAGTTATTCGATACGCCACCGCCGCCCTACAACCGCCGCTTCCTGGAAAGCCGATTGGCATACCGGATCCAGGAACTGGCCTACGGCGGCCTGAAGCCCGAGACGGTGGCCCGGCTGGAAGCGCTGGGCGAGCAGCTTGATGGTGGCAACGTCGTGTTGCGCCGCACCCGCGTCGATGACAGGCCGATCGCCGGGACGCGGCTGATCCGTGAATACCAGGGTATCGAGCACACGGTCACCGTGCTGAACGACGGCTTCGAATGGCAGGGTCGCCCGTACCGATCGCTCTCCGCCATCGCCCGCGCCATCACCGGCACACGATGGAACGGCTGGGTCTTCCTCGCGCTTCGGCGGACGGGAGCCAAACCATGAAGAAGCCTGCCGCGAGCGTTCGGAAATTCCGCTGCGCCGTGTACACGCGCAAATCGTCGGAGGAGGGGCTGGAGATGGAGTTCAACAGCCTCGACGCCCAACGTGAATCCTGCGGCGCCTATATCGCCAGTCAGCGGTCGGAGGGCTGGGTCGAACTGGCAGACCGCTACGACGATCGACGAAATCGCCCGGGCCGAAAAGATCAACGCTTACTAGGTATCGCGAGTGCCGCGACTGATGCTGCTCGCGCCGGACATCGTGGAGGCGATCCTGGACGCGCGGCAGGTGCCGGAGATGACGCTGCCGGTGTTGATGGGTGCGTTTCCGGTGGAGTGGGCAGCCCAATTGCCGTCTCCGACCTGCCCGGTTCGCGGCGCGACCGACCAAGTTGCCCATCGAGGGAGTGTCGGCTCCTCGTCCCAGTGAGTTATAGAGGGGTCGTCTCCGCCAGCTGTGACGACCGCGCTGACACTCGCGGCGTTGCCGTCGCAATCCGCTGTTACCGCCGAACCAGAACCGCCGCGATCACCAGCCCGGCGGCGGCGCTGTAGGATGCGGCCGACAGATCGCCCAGCCGATCGGCGAGCACGCCGGCAAAAACAGGGCCGATGATTTGACCGATCCCGAAGGCCCCCGTAACGCACGCGATGGCCCGCCGTGGATCACCCACCGCAAGCTCCCGCGCCCGTATAAGACCCAGCGCCACCAGCCCCATGAACGTCCCACCCAGCAGAACGGCCGCAACGATGATACCGATCATGCTCGGCCAGGCCACGCTGGCCATCACCCCCACCGCTTCCGTGATCGCGGCCAGAGCGAAACCTGTGCTGGTGTCGAACCGCCGTGCCAGCCACGACCAGAGCGCCACCGAGGGCGTGGCGGCAATGCCGACAACGATCCAGATCACCGGCTCCAGTGGCTGGATCGCCGGCGTGCCGCGAACGATAGCGACCATGAAGGTGGCGGTGATCACATATCCGAAGCCGAACAGGAAATACGCGCCCGCCAACCGCGCCATCGGCCCACCGACCTGGCCCGCTTCCGCCACCGCTGGAACTGGCCCGCCCACTGGGGGCGGCGGTGGCACCGAGATCAGCGGCATCACCGCGAAGATCGCCAGCAGGGAGAGCGCCCCGCCCGCGAACCAGAGCGCCGTCCAGCCATATCCGGCATGCAGCAACGCCGCCACCATGCCAGCCGAGGCGGTGATGCCAATGCCGCCGCCGGAGAAGAACAGTGCCGCGAGATCGCCGCGACCGGCTCGGGCCAACGTCTCCAGCACCAAGGCGGAGGCGAGGATCATCACTAGCGCGCTCGCCAGCCCCCCGGCAAAGCGCAGGGCCAGGAAACCCGGCATGCCCGCCGCCAGGCCCATCCCCGCGGTGGTCAAGGCGCTGGCCAGCATGGCACCCAGCAGCCAGCCGCGGCGTGACCCGGGCAGACGGGCGGCGGCGGCCACGATCGCGCCGCACAGATAACCAGCGAAGTTGGCTGAGGCGATCAAGCCCGCGTCGGCCTTGCTCAATGACAGCGCCTCCATCATCGGCGGCAGAATCGGGGTGTAAATGAAGCGTCCGATGCCGATTCCCGCCGCAATCGCGAACGCACCGCTAAGCGCAACGAAGATGCCGCCCGACGGCGCGGAGGGAGAGGTCATAAGACTCCCAGCATAGGAGGGCGCCTTAGGCCGGTCGAGTGTGTGACGTCGCCGACAACGGAGATCAATGAGACGATCCTGGACGGGCGGCAGGCCCGGGGGTGACGCTGCCGGGGTTGATGGCGGCGTTCCCGGTGGAGTGGGAAAGACAGCGTTGTCGTCTGCGGAGAAGTTCCATCAATGGAACAGCTGGCCCAGGCGCCGCCGATTTCCCATCTATGTCAGTATCTGGAAAGCTTGACGGATCCGGTATCTATTGTGTTCAGACGCCCGATGCTTGACCACAGACATGGGCCTGAGGGATGAAAGGCGGCACGTCCGCCGCCCGCTCCTTCGGCTGGGCTGAGGCAGCATCCGCCGCGATCCATGTCGCCGCCGTATCGCCGCCCTGAGCCGGGGATCTCCAAGCTTCACGCCGCGCCGTTTCGCTTCTGTCAGGGCTGCTTTCGTCCGCTGGCCGATGAAGCCAGCTTCCAACGGCGCGACGGCAGCCAATTGCGTAATCGGTAATTTTCCGGCGGGGATCGCCGGAAGGTCGCAGACCATCACGCTGCCTTCGCCCGAATCCGCGACGGACCGATGCATACTCGCTCTAAAAGCTCAATCTCACCCGCGTCGCGATGTGAGAGTTGGATCCGGCGCCACGCGGACCAGGGTTTTGCCAAAGTTCTCGCCGCGCAACATCTCGGCGAAGGCGGTGGGGATGACCTCAAATCCCTCTCGGATGTCCTCGCGGTAACGGACCTCGCCGGAAGCGACCCAGGATGCCATCTCCGCCAGGAACGCGTCGTGCCAATCCGCCACATACGAGCCGACGGAGAGGTTTTGCACACGCACGTCGCGGGCTTCGGCGCGGCTGCGCTCCTGGGCTTTGGCATCTTCCCCGGGCGCATCGCCGTAATGCGCGATCAACCCACAAATCGTCATCCGCGCACCCGGGTTGAACAGCGGCAGCACCGCATCAAACACTGGCCCGCCGACATTCTCGAAATAAATGTCAATGCCGTCCGGGCAGGCGGCCTTCAGGTCCTGGGCAAAACTGGAGGACAGGCGCGAGATACAGGCATCGAAGCCGAGTTCCTCCACCATGTAACGGCATTTCGCCTCGTGTCCGGCGATGCCCACCACGCGACAGCCCTTCAATCGCGCAATTTGGCCGGCAATCTGACCCACCCCGCCGGACGCCGCCGACACGACCGCCGTATCACCCGGCTTCGGCTCGCACTGCAGGACCATGCCGGCGTAGGCGGTTAGGCCGAGCATGCCGAGAACGCCGACGGCGTGGCTGATCTTGCTCTGGGCTGGATCGAGCTTGCGGGGGATCATGTAGCCGGGCCGGGGGATGCCGTCCCCCATCAAGCCGTACTCGGCCCAGCCGTTGGTGTTGAAGACGAAATCCTCCGCCGCGAGGCCTTCGATCCGGCTTTCAACGACCTGCGACACGGTACGGGCGTGGCAGGGCGTGCCCTCCGGCTCCTCACCGCGGCGCTTGTAGCCCCACTGATAGGGATCGAGGGAGACGTAGATTGTCCGTGTGAGCGCCTGGCCAGGGCCGGGTGTCGGGACCGGCGCCTCCTTCAGCGCGAAGGTTCCTTCATCGGGCCAGGGTGGAGGGGGCCGTTTGGCAAGCGTCCAATAGCGCGCGTTCACGGTGCCCTCCCAGTAAGCATCCGTGCTTTGTGCCAGCCGCCGGGGGCGGCGTCCACCACCCTGCCCCGAAGATAGCGTCCGCTCAGGCGGTTGACAGCGCCCGCCGCCCGGGACCAGCCTTCCGCCATGACAGACGCAGCCTTGCCGTTGTCCGGCTATCTCGACCGGTTTTCCCACCGTCCCGGGGAAACATTCACCGGCTACGTGAGCCAACGCGAGCCCGGTCCCTATCGTATCAGGCTGGAACGCGTCGTTTCGGGCGACCCCAACCCCGATGGGCCGGGCATGCGGCTGGACGACCTGTCCGACGTGCTCGACCTGCCCGCGGACGGGAACCATCAGCCGATTGCACTGGGTTCTCACGCCCGCATTGGTCGCACGCCGTCGCGCGGACGCACGCTGGCCATGACATGGACCGCGCTGGTCTGGCCCGGGGACGTGTCCGACGGCCAGGCGGTCATGCACGAACGCGACGAGCATAGGTCGGTGCTGTTATCCGTCGGCGAGTCCAGCACGGCAGCCGTCGTCAACGGCACGATTTCGGTCAACACCGGTGCGCCGATGCACCAGGCGGATCGGGTGAAGAAGTACGTGACAAACGGGT
>CAMBXJ010000291.1 GCA_945871455.1 Asaia bogorensis | reverse complement strand
GGGCCGCGCAAACGACCCGGACCATGACCTCCCAACTGCATCAGATCGAAACCGCCCTTGCTCGCCCCGACCACACGGTGCTGGTGACATTCACCGACGGCATCCGGGGGGAGGTCGATTTCCTGCCGATCATCGACCGCGGCGGTTGGTTCACGCCCCTGCGCGATCCGGACTATTTCGTCGCCACCATGGTCCTGTTGGATGGCGGTCGCGGGGTGACCTGGCCGGAGGAGATCGACTATTCCGCCGATTTCCTCCGCAGCGAGGCGTTTCCGTATGGCGTTCCAGCGCCTTAGGTCTCCGCCCGGCAAGATCAGGCGGCGGGGGACGGCATCTTGTCCATGACCTCTATCTGGATCAGTCTTTCGTATTCGCCGATCAGGGATTTCGGCGCGACTTCGATCATCAGGCGGTCTTCCAGCCAGAATTCGATCAGGTGGAACAGCGGCGGACCACCCGGCGCGGCGCGGGCGCAGAAACGGGTCGTCCAACCTTCGCGCTTGCCGATGCGTTCTATGGTTTCGCGGTCGGCATCGACCGACAGCAGCAGGTGAAAGGCGCTGTAGCCGGGCTTTTCGTCGGTCTGTTCGGCCCGGACCATGCCGTCGCCATCCGGACGCAAGTGCAGGCCGGTGGGGTAGACCTCGATCGCGGTGCCGCGCGGATCGCCGCTGACCGCCATGAAGGAGTTCTTGAATCCGCCGGGGAATGGATACGACTTCCCGCCCATCAGTTCGGCCAGAACCTCCGAGACATGGCGGGGATTCTCCGCCGGGATCGAGACATGGTGGATCATGCGGGGCTCCTGTTTGTGCGGTTTGCGCGTGGGCGGATTATGGCAGGGGCGCTTGACCCGCATCAAGCGCGCGGCCTGACAGAATCATGACATATGCCCCGCCGGACCTGTCGTGGACGCGCCGCCCATGTTCGATCCAGCCCATGTTCGACCAGGATAGATCCCGCGTGCCGCTGCGTTCCATAGCACCCGCCCGCCTACCCCCCAGGCGCAAACAACGCCTCCACATCCGCCTCCGTCAATTTCAACGCCCCCCCGTGCTCGGCTTCCAACACCGACGCCACCAAAGCGCGTTTCTTCTCCTTCAAGGTCTCCATCTTTTCCTCGATGGTGCCCAGGGCCACCAGCCGGTGCACGAACACCTTCTTGGATTGCCCGATCCGATGCGCCCGGTCGGTCGCCTGGTCCTCCACCGCCGGATTCCACCAGGGATCGTAGTGGATCACGGTATCCGCCGCGGTCAGGTTCAACCCCACGCCGCCCGCCTTCAGGCTGATCAGGAACAGCGGCACCTGCCCGGCCTGGAACCGCCGCACCGGGGTCGCACGGTCCTTCGTGTCCCCGGTCAGCATCACGTAATCGATCTTGTCTTCCCACAACCGCCGCTCGATCAGCGCCAGCATTTCGGTGAACTGAGAGAACAGCAGCACCCGCCGCCCCTCGGCCAAAATGACAGTCAGCATCTCCATCAGCCGGTCCAGCTTCGCCGATCCGGCCTTGGTCTTCGCCACCGTCTTCATCTTCAGCAGCCGAGGGTCGCAGCAGGCCTGCCGCAGCTTCAACAGGGCGTCCAGGATGATGATGCCGGACCGCGCCATGCCTTTCTCGGCAATCGCCAGCTTCACCCGCGCATGCATCGCCAGGCGGATACCCTCGTAGATCGCCTGCTGGCCGGTCTCCAGCTCGATGCGTTCGGTGATCTCCGTCTTTGGCGGCAGTTCCGTCGCCACCTCCTCCTTGGTCCGGCGCAGCAGGAACGGGCGGACGCGTTTGGTCAGCAGGACGCTGCGATCGATGTCGCCGTGCTTTTCGATCGGGGTGCGATAGCGGGTGCGGAACGCCTTCTGCCCGCCCAGGAATCCGGGGGCGAGGAAGTCGAACAGCGACCACAACTCCCCCAGATGGTTCTGCAACGGGGTGCCGGACAGGCAGAGCCGCTGCTGGGCTTTCAGGCGCAGCGCCTGACGGGTGGTCTCGGCGTTGGGGTTCTTGATGGTCTGGGCTTCGTCCAGGATCACCACATGCCAGGGCTGGGCGGTCAGCACCTCGAAATCCCGGGTCAGCAGAGGGTAGGTGCTGAGCACCAGGTCGTGGTCCGGGATGCCGCCGAAATTTTCCTTTCGGTTCGGGCCGTGCAGGGCCAGGACCTTCAGGCCGGGGGTGAATTTCTCGGCTTCCAGGGTCCAGTTGGGGATCAGGCTGGTCGGGCAGACGATCAGCGCCGGGTGTTGCAGGCGGCCGGCCTCTTTCTCGATCATCAGATGCGCCAGGGTCTGCACGGTCTTGCCCAGGCCCATGTCGTCGGCCAGCACCCCGCCGAGTTCCGCCGCGCACAGGAATTGCAGCCAATCGACGCCCTGCTGCTGGTAGGGGCGCAAGGTGCCGTGGAACGTGGCCGGGATCGCCGCCTGCGGGATGGCGCCGCCCGCCGCGCGCAATTGGCGGCCGAGCTCGCGGAGGCCTTCGCCGCCGCGCCAGATGAGGCCGGCGCGTTCCTCCAGGGCGGCGAGATCGGCGGCATCCAGGCGGGAAAACCCGATCTTCTCGGCCCCGGGGTCGATGAGGCCTCCGTCGAACAGCTCAATCAGGGCTTGCAGTGTCGGGCGGATGCGGGCCAGCGGAATGGCCAGGCGGCGGCCATCGGCGAGGGGGACCAGGAAGGGCGTGTCGTCCGCGGATTCCAGGACCGCCAAGGTGTCGGGCCGGCCGAGAAGCTTGATCAGGGCGGGGACGAGGTCGACGCGGGTTCCATCGACCATGACGCCGAGATGCAGTTCCAGCCAGTCGATGCCGGATCCCTCGGTGAGCTCGGCGTCGATGGCGCCGTCGCTGGTGACGACCTGGATGGGGAAGTTTTCGTCGATTTCGACGGTCCACCCGGCGTCGCGCAATGCGGGCAGGTCGCGGGTGACCAGGGACACCCAGTCGGTGCCAGCCTCGCCTTCCAGCAGGGCGAAGTCGTCGGTGTGGGCGTGCTTGTAATAGACAGGGACCAGCTTGGCGACGCGGCCGAAGCCGAGTGCCGCCAGGCGATCCATGACGCGGGCCTCGGCCTTGGTATCGCGCATCGGTTCGTAGAGCGTGCCGTCCTGGCCGAACACCCGCGGTTGCGGCTGCTGGGAGCACGGGACGGTGACCGGCCCGTAGTTGAACGACAGGCGCGCGAGGGGGACCGCGAACAGCCCCATGGCCAACAGCTTGGCGGACCCTCGGCCCTGCGCGGGGTCCATGGGCAGGGTGCCGCTCATGAGCCGCAGGGCAGGTTGCGGCGGGGTCTTCACCTGGGTGGGGGCGGGCAATTCCCGGGGCGAGGGGATGGTCAGTCGCGGCAGGCGGCGGGCCAGTTCTTCCCGCACCTTGTGGGCGGATTCGGCGGGGATCGGCGGGGCGGACAGCAGGCGTTCGGCGAGTGGCGCCGGCAGGTCCAGGGCGACGGGTCCGAGGATCCCGGTATCGGGGTCGATATACCACGGGCCGGGAATGCGCACGGCTTGCAGGCCGGGGTCCAAGGTCAGTGCGGCGCTTTGGGTGCCGTCGCGGCCGAGTTCCCAGGTGATCTGGCCGGGACGCGCAAGGCCTTCGGTCAGCACGACGCCGTCGATCGAGCCCAGGCGCGCGCGTCCTGTTGCGAGCACCCGGTGCAAGGTGTCGGCCGGATCGTCGTCAACATTGCGGTTGTAGCTGGTGGCGCTCTGGCGGCTGAGCCGGTTGAGGATCAGTCGGTCGGAGGGGCGCAGATAGCGCACGCCGCTTTGCGCCTGATGCATGGGGAACTGGCGGGCGTTGCCGACGGCGCCGGATTTGCGGATCGTCACGCTGTAGGGTTGCACCAGCAGGGGTGGGACGCCGGGCTTCGCGGTATCGCGGTTGATCACATAGAAGAGGCGGTTGCGGACTTCCGGCGGGTAGTCCTCCGACGCGTCGTCGATGCCGCTTTGCAGGTCCGACAGCCAGCCGGCGATTGGATAAGGCAGGGGTGTGTCGGGCGACGCGCGTGCCGGGGCGCGGGGTTGCGGCGGTTCGGGTTGAAGGGAAGGTGCCTCGCTGCCGGCCAGTTGCAGGCGATGGGCGGCGATCAGCACGGCGGCGATATGCTTGCACAGCCGCCCGACCGGGCAGGTGCAGGTGCCGCCGATCGCCAGGCCGCGGTTGCGGCTCTGCTGGACGGAGATCGTCTGGACATAGGGCACGGGTGCGGTGCCGAGGGTTTCCGCGGTGATGCGGGACCCGTCGGGGGACACGGTCAGGTCTCGCACCCGGCCGCGCAATTCGTAGATTCGTCCTGCCTCCAGGGCATTGGAGGAGAACATCTGACGGATGGCGCTGTCCGTCAGGGCGAGCTCGTTCCGGGTGGGGGCGATCTGCACGATGAACATCACTCTATCATGAACGAACTCGCCGAGTCGGGGATAGGGGGAAAGGCGGGGCTTTCAGCCCCAAGGGCCCTGGGCGGGTCGCAAGGGACCATGGGGGCGGAGCCCTGGCCGGGGTCCGGGGCTGAAAGCCCCGCCGTTCCCCTCCTCCACACCGCACACTTGCGTCCAACCGCACCAGGGTGGTCTGCTGCGGGTCCGGAGAGTGACGGAGGATGGATGCTATGACCGAACTGCCCCGCAGCGACAAGGAACTGGCACTGGTGACGATGGCCCGCCGGGTGCTCCCCGGCGGCAGTTTCGGCAACCTGACCTCGGACATCGTTATCGCCGAGGGGCGTGGTGGCCGGGTCTGGGACGTCTCCGGCAACGAATACGTGGATTTCCTGCTGGGGTCGGGCCCGATGTTCGCCGGCCACGCCCATCCCGACGTGGTGGCCGCGGTGCAGGCGCAGATCCTCCGCGGGGTCACGTTCTTCGCGAACAATGAGCATGGCATCCGTCTGGCCGCGGCCATCGTCGATGCGGTGCCCTGCGCGGAAAAGGTCCGGTTCACCTCGACCGGAACCGAGGCCGACAGCTACGCGATGCGGGTCGCGCGGGCCTTTCGCAAACGTGACAAGATTCTGAAATTCGAGGGCGGGTTTCACGGCATGGGCGAATACGCCCTGCAAAGCATGGCGCCGAAGCGGCCGGGCAACTTCCCCCAGGCGGCGCCGGATTCGCCGGGCATTCCCCGCTCGGTCGCCGGGGATATGCTGGTGGCGCCGTTCAACAATGCCGATCTGGCGGTCAGCATCATCCGGGAGAACCGCGACGATCTGGCCGGGGTGATCGTGGAGCCGTTCCAGCGGCTGATCCCGCCCAAGCCGGGCTTCCTGCAAGCGCTCCGCGACGTGACAACGGAATGCGGCATCCCGTTGATCTTCGATGAGATCGTGACCGGCTTCCGCTTCGCCTATGGCGGCGCACAGGAATATTACGGCGTCGTCCCCGACATCTGCACGGTGGGAAAAATCGTCGCCGGCGGGTTCCCCTTGGCCGCCGTGACCGGACGCGCCGACATCATGCGCCATTTCGATCGTGGCGAGGTCGGCGACGACGTGCTGCCGCAGGTCGGCACGCTATCGGGCAACCCCTTGGCCTCGGTCGCCGGTCTGGCGACATTGGAGGTGCTGCGCCAGCCCGGAACCTATGAGCGTGCTTTCACCACCGGACGCATCTTGATGGACGGGTTGTCCGGGATGGTGCGCAAGGCCGGTCTGCCGGCGCAGGTGATCGGCGTGCCCGTGCTGTTCGATCTGATCTTCGCGGAGGGCGAGGTCTCCGACTACCGCGCCACCCTGGGCCAGGACATGGAGGCGCTGCGTCGCTTCAACCGGACCGTGCGGGAGAATGGCGTCATGAAGGGCGATTCGAAGTGCTACATCTCCGTCGCGCATAACGAGGCGGATGTGGCGCAGGCCCTGGCGGCGTTCCAGGTGGCGATCGATGCGGAGGTCGCGTTCCGCCGGGGGTAGGTCGGCCCGATTGGCCACG
>CAMBXJ010000290.1 GCA_945871455.1 Asaia bogorensis | reverse complement strand
AAGCTGGTCAGGGTCGGCAGGGCCTCGTTCATCGCTTCCACCTCCGCTTCCAGGCGTGCCACCGGGGTGTCGGTCAGGCGAAGCCGATCGCCGGCTTCCCCGGGCACGCAGAGATCGGCGCCGCAGTCGAACAGGTCGTTCTGGATGCGTGCGAGCATTGCGTCGGTATCGGGCCGATCGCGTGTATGCAGCCGCAACAGGCCGATCGCGGCGTTGGTTTCATCAACCGCCCCGATCGCGTCAATCCGGGTGCTGTTCTTGCGGACCCGGCTGCCGTCACCGAGGGAGGTTTCCCCGCGGTCACCGCCCCGTGTCACCACCCTGTCTATACGCACCATGATCGAGTCCTTTGTAAGATGGCCGATGGGTAACGGCCGAATGGGCCGGGCGATTTATAGCAGCTGCCCCAACGACTGACCTATGGGTGGCCGCTGTCATTGCGAGCGCAGCGAAGCAATCCAGGGGCCTGGCACTATCGGTCCGGTTGGCGCCCTGGATTGCGTCGCCGCGCTCGCAATGACAGAGGCCGTTGTCGCCATGGGTCACTGGCTCGGTCGGTTGGTATTATATCATGCGTCCGAAACATCCACCGATCGGCGCGCCCCCTCGTCGTTGCCGAGCTTGACGCCGCAATGCCAAGCAAAGACGGTGCACCGGTCAATGGCACCATCGGCAGGTGCTATTCCAGCGCGAATGTGAACCGCATCGGCATCTCGAACGGCACCGGCGTACCATTGCGCACCGCCGGGCGGAACCGCCAGGTCGTGATCGCGTCCAGCGCGGCGCGGTCCAGAAGCGGATAGCCAGAGCTTTGCAGCACGTCCGCACCCAAGGACACGCCCAGCGGCGACACGTGGATCAGCAGTGTGACCGTGCCCTGCTGGCCGCGCCGGGTTGCCTCGATGGGATAGATCGGCGGGCGGTTGCGGGACTGGTTGTCCGGACTGGCCGGAATCACGGCGTCGCCCAGAACGATGGCGTTGGACGGACTGTCCGTCCCTCCCAGCTTGAACTCCGGTGCTATCGCTTCCCGGGCTGGCGCCGCGTTGGCGGTCGTCGTCTTTGCATCCGGCCGCTCCCGCGCGGGCCGCGGCTCGGGGTCGGGCTGCCTGGGCGGCGGGGCGTCAGGACGTTCCGGCACAGGAGGTGGCGGCTCCGGCAGCGGCGATGGTGGCTTCGGAATCTCCGGCAATTCCGGCGGTGGTGGGGGTGGCCGTGGAAGATCCGACAATTCCAGCGGGGGCGGGGGTGGCGGTTCCGGAAGATCCGACAATTCCGGCGGAGGCGGGGGTGGCGGGGGCGGTTCCGGAAGCCTCGACGCTTCCGGTGGTGGGAATGGGGGTGGCGGCGGCGGCAACGGCAGCGAGTCGGCGACGATCGTGGCCGGTGGCGGGGCGGCGGGAGGCTCCGGGGTGGTTTCCTCCCGTGGCGGTTCTTGCGGCGGTTCTTGTGGGGCGGTCTGCGGTTCGCCGGCACCCTCCTGCTCGACCATCAACAGTTCCACCGTGCCTTGCTCGGTTGGGGGCGGCGGGGCCGGTTGCTCCGTGACCATCCGGGCCGGTTCGTGCCACAGCAGGAACGTCACCAGCGGCAAGACGTGCAGCAGCAGGGATGCAACGACGGCGATCGCGAAGGACCGGCGCATCAGTCCGGCGGCAACAGGCGCGGCGTCGGGTCCAAACCATAGGGCAGGCCGAACAGGGCGGCGGCTTTGGGCAGAGCCTGGCTCGCTGGCACGTCGGCCTCGATCCGCCCGTCCCTCAGCAGCACGACCCGGTCGGCGTAGCGCAGTGCCAGGTCGATCGCATGCAGCACGACCACCACCGCCGATCCCGCATCGGCGGTCCGGCGCAGCAGGCCCATCACGTCATGGGCCGCGGCGGGATCAAGATCGGCGGTTGGTTCATCCAGCAAGAACACCTCGGGTTCGGTGGCGAAGGCACGGGCGAGCATGGCCCGTCGCATCTCTCCGCCCGAAATGCGATCGATGCGTGTGTCGCGCAATGCCTCGACACCGCAAAGATGCAGAGCGCGATCGACCGGTTCGGGGCGGCGGTCGCGATGCGGGATGCGGCCCAGTTCGGCGACCTGGCGCACCGTCAGGCCCCAGGCCGAGCGGGCGGATTGGGGAAGATAGACGACACGGGTGGGGTCGGGGCGGGCGATGCCCGGGGACATATGCGGCAGCAGGCCCGCCAGGGCGCGCAACAGGGTGGTTTTGCCGGCGCCGTTCGGGCCACAAAGCGCGGTCAACGCGCCGGGGCGGGGCGCGAACGTCACGTCGCGCAGGATGGTGCGCGTCCCCACGGTAACGGTCTGCCGGGTCAGTCCGATCACGTGCGCTTCCCCGGGGTGACGGTCTGAAGGGTCCGTCCGATCACGGTGCCATCCGCCGAGCGATCATGACCAGGAAGGGCGTGCCGAATAGCGCGGTCAGGGCTCCGAGCGGCGGGGATTGCGACAGGGGCAGCACCCAGGGCAGCAGCCGCAGCAAGGTGTCGGCGGCGAGCAGCAGGCACCCCCCTGCCAGGAACGCGGCGGGCAGGATGGCGCTGGGGCGTTCTCCCATCCGGGCGCGCAGCAGATGCGGGACGACCAGGCCGACAAATCCGATTCCGCCGGCGACGGATGCCCCGGCACCGGCGGCCAAGGCGGTGCCGGAAGCGGCCAGGATCAGGGTGCGCCCGACTGGCACGCCCAGGCTGGCGGCGGTGTCCTCGCCCAGGCTGAGCGCGTCCAGACCCGGACCCAACCGCAGCAGGATCGCCGCCCCCAGCAGGATCGGCGGCGCGGCGAGGGCAACATGGAACAGAGTGCGGTTTTCCAGCCCGCCGAGGAGCCAGAACGTCACCTCGGCCAGCGCGAACGGGTTGGGCGCCAGGGTCAGGGCCAGGGTCAGCAGCGCCCCGGCCACGGCGGACACGGCGACTCCGGCCAGGATCAGCGACGGGCCGGACGGGGTGCGGCCGGCGAACAGCATCAGACAGCCAGTTCCGGCCACGGCACCGGCCAGGCCACCCAGCGGCAAGGCGGGCGCGAAGGCGGCGGCGATGCCCCAATAGAACACCACCACGGCGCCAAGGCCGGCCGACCCGGTGACCCCCAGCAAGCCCGGATCGGCCAGCGGATTGCGCAACACGCCCTGCAACACGGCGCCTGACAGGCCCAGCCCGCCACCGACCAGCACCGCGAGCAGGATGCGCGGCAGCCGGATATCGATCATCACGGGCCAGGGCGCGGTTCCGATAAACCCGTCGCCAACCAGCAGCGACAGCGCCGAGGCTCCGACCAGCAGCACGGCCAGGCGTCCGATCATCGGGCGAGCCGAACAACCGGGGCAGCGTATCGGCCCACCGTCCGGTCGGGGCCTGCCAACGGGTCGATCATCGCGACAGCAACGCCACCGCCCCCGCCGTGAACGGTCCCGCGCAAATCGTCAGCGCGCTGGGCACCACCCGGCGAGGGATTTCAGCCAGCGACGGATGGTCCAGGAGGTCTGTCGCCAGGGATGGAAATGCGGGCATGCCGGACACCACCAGGATGTCGGGCGGGTGGCGGACCAGCGCCTCCAACGCCAGGCGCCGCCCGTTGGAACCGTTGGTCAGTTCGGCCGCCTGAAACACCGCCTGCATCAGGCTGTCCGGACCGGCGGTGTAGCCGCGCGGCTGCCAGGCGACGGCGGTGATCGGAGAGGGGCGGATTGGCGGTTCCGCCAGAACCTGGTCCATGGCGGCGATCAGCGCCTCGCCCCGATCGCGGGCGTCCAACGCGGTGGCCAGGGCGCGGGTGAAGGCGCGGATGCCGGGAAAATCCCGCGGCAGGTCCAGGCGGACCACGCGCACGCCGCGTTGTTCCAACAATCCCAGCACGGTCTGCGCGCCATACGGCCCGGCCAGGACCAGATCCGGACGCAGGCGCAACACCGCCTCGGCCGAGGGGCGGACGATGGGCAGCGCCTGGGCCTGGGGGGCGACGAATGACAGCACGGGGTCCCGGGCCAGGATCGACAGCGCGGCGATCTTTTCCGGCGCCAGCAGAACCAGCATCTGATCGGTGCACAGGTTCAGCGACACGACGCGGGTCGCGGCTTGGGCGGTTGGGAGGAGGTGGGTCGATAGCGCAAGGAGGATCAGCAAACGAACCACCACGGAGAGCCTAAACCGGTGCCACCCCGTTATGCCCCCCGTTATGCCCCTGCGGTCATCAGACATCCTGGTGTGGGATATGGCCGGAGAAAATCAGGTGCCAGGCAGGTCCGCGGGAGAAAATTCTCCCCCTCCCCTTGCGAGAGGAAGCGGGGGGAGGGGTACATTGGCACGGAAATTGCGCGCAACCCCTCCCCCCAACCCCCTCTCGCAAGGGGAGGGGGAGAAGTTTCTCCAGCCACCGAATCGTGTAACTACCGCGGCCCCTTACCGACCCAGCCCGGACCCCGCACCCCATCACGTCCGCCACCCCAACGACCGATCCACCGCCTTCGCCCAGGCCCCTGCCAGGTCCGCGCGCCGGCCCTGGTCCATCCCGGGCACCCAATGGCGAGCCGCGACCCAGTTCTCTCGCAGATCGTCCAGGCCCTTCCAGTAACCCACCGCCAGCCCCGCGGCATAAGCGGCACCGAGGGCGGTGGTCTCGATCGCGCCTGGGCGCACCACCGGCACGTCCAGGATATCGGACTGGAACTGCATCAGGGTCTCGTTGACCACCATGCCGCCATCCACCCGCAGGCCGCGCAGCGGAAACCCGCAATCCTTCTCCATCGCGCGGACCACATCCATGGTCTGGAACGCCGTCGCCTCCAGCGCCGCCCGGGCCAGATGCCCGGCCGAGGCGAACCGGGTCAGCCCGGCGATCACCCCACGCGCATCGGCCCGCCAATAGGGCGCATACAGGCCGGAAAAGGCCGGGACGAAATACACATCGCCATTGTCGGGGACGGAGTTCGCCAGCGCTTCAATGTCCTCACTGGCCTTGATGATCCCCAGATTGTCCCGCAGCCATTGCACCAGGGCACCGGTCACCGCGATGGAGCCTTCCAGCGCATAGGTCGCCGGCGCATCGCCCAACTTTGCCGCTACCGTGGTCAGCAACCCGTGGCGGGATTGCGTCGGCTGGGTGCCGGTGTGCATCAGCAGGAAGCAACCCGTGCCGTAGGTGTTCTTGGCCTCCCCCGGTTCGAAGCAGGCCTGCCCCATCAGCGCGGCCTGCTGGTCGCCCAGGATGCCAGCGACCGGCACCCCATCCAGCGGCGCGCGGGCCCGTCCATACACCATCGACGATGGGACGATGGACGGCAGCACGGCGCGGGGGATGCCGAACGCCGCCAGCAGCGCGTCGTCCCATTCCAGGGTGGCAAGATCCATCAACTGCGTGCGGCTGGCATTGGTGACGTCGGTGATGTGCTGTCCGGTCAGGGTCCACAGGATCCAACTGTCGATGGTGCCGAACAGCAGACCGCCGGCCTCGGCCCTGGCGCGAGCGCCTTGGACGTTGTCCAGCAGCCAGCGCAGTTTCAGGGCCGAGAAATAGCTGGCCAGCGGTAGCCCGGTCTTGGCGCGGAACCGATCCGGGCCGCCATGACGGGCATATTCGGCGACCAGAGGATCCACCCGCGTATCCTGCCAGACCAGCGCGTTGTGCACCGGCCAGCCGGTCAAGCGGTCCCACAGCACCGTGGTTTCCCGCTGGTTCGTCACCCCCACCGCCGCCAGATCGCTCGGCGTCAAGCCCGCCTCCCGCAATGCCTGCTCGATGACGATCAGGATGTTGTCGCGGATTTCCACCGGGTCGTGCTCTACCCAGCCAGGTTGCGGGAAAATCTGCCGGTGTTCCCGCTGGGCATGGGCAACGGTGGTGCCGGCGCGATCGAACACGATGAAACGGCTGGATGTGGTGCCCTGGTCGATGGCACCGATGAAGCGGCTCATGAATCGG
>CAMBXJ010000289.1 GCA_945871455.1 Asaia bogorensis | reverse complement strand
AACGGTGCGTTTTCCAGTTCCATCCGACCGACTTCGATCTTGGACAGGTCCAGGATGTCGTCGACCAGACGCAGCAAGGCCTGGCTGGACTGGGTCGCCTGCTCCACGTAGCGGCGTTGCTGGGCGGTCAGATCGGTCAGTTGCATCAGTTCGATCATGCCGACCACACCGTTTAGCGGCGTGCGAATCTCGTGGCTCATATTGGCCAGAAACTGTGTCTTGGCCTGGTTGGAACTCTCCGCCTGCCGCAGGGCTTCCCGCGTTTCGGCCGCCTTTTCGCGCAATCCGCCGAGCATGGTGTTGAAAGCCTGGCCGAGGCGGCGGATTTCGGTTGGGACCCAGCCGCGGAAGTCCGGGACCGACACCTCCTCATTGCCATCCAGCACCGCCTGTGCGGTGGAAGCGACTTCCTGCACCGGCTTGGCCAGATACAGGGCGATCAGCCAGCTCATGATGGCCGCGGCAATGAAGGAGGCGACGGCGATCACGATCGCAGCCTCGGTCACCTGGCTGGCTCGACGGCGCAATTCCGACATTGGTTGTGGGACCATCACGCCCCAGCCGGTTTCCGGCACCACCGCATAGCCGGCGATCATGTCGTCCTTGAAGGCTGGCGAGAAAAACAGTCCGACGCCGGTTTCCCCACGCTTCATGGCGGCAACGACGTTGACGCCGGAAATATCGCGCGACGCGGCGACCCAGTCCTTGAACGGGTGGGCGATCACCTGGCCCCTGGCATCCGTGATCACGGCGTGACCGTTATCGCCGAACGCGATCGCCTGCTGCAACGAGATCAGGTAGTTCGTGGAGACGACACCGAACCCGATGCGGCCTTCGGCCAAAGGCCTGACCAGGTAGAACACCGGCTGGCCGCTCGGGTGCTGGTAAAGCTGAGACATGGCGGTCTCAGACGAGCCGGGCGGGATGAGCGCTTTCAGCGCCGCGAATATCTTGGGATCAAGCGGCCGTGCCATCTTGTCCGGGAAGCCCTTCATCATGGCTTCGACCTGCCCATCCGGCCGCAGAATGCAGACATGTTCGACATTCAGGGAGAGCAGGAGTTCGGCCAGACCGGCGACGGGCATGCTCAATGCGCCGCTTTCGAATGCCAGCGAAAACACAGCCTTGACGTCTCCGACATAGCGGGACGCGGTGGTGGTCAGGTTGCGTGCGACGAGGAGATGGCGTTCCCGAACGGAGTCGATTTCGGTCTTAAGAGCGGTGTTGCTTTCCCAGATTGCCAGCACGGCAATGGGGATGGCCGCCACCAGGGTAAAGGCCAGAAACAGCAGGTGGTGCAGGCGCAATCCAAAATGCCAGCGTCCCGCAGATCGGACCTGCCCCTGAGCCGAGCGGGGGGTATCGGGCGGGTTCATCGGATCAGCCTCTGATGTCGCGGCATAACTTCTGGGTCAAAGCACCATACTAGAGGCTCTCGGTTCGAATGCCAGAATAAAAAAAGTAAACTATCCGATTTTTTGACGCGGCGCCTGAACCGGCGAACCCGTGAGGCGATCGAGCGTGGCGGACGGTGGGATAAACGTGGGGGACCCAGATGGATGTGCGCCGGCATGATCGCCGCGCGCCCGTGGTGGTGCCCGTGGTGATGCCCCTCGCAGTAAGGTGTTCCGGGCGGAACCGACCGCTCGGCGGCACGGTTTCCGTTTCGATATCGGCATGCGTGGCTGACAATGGTCCACCGATGCCCGTGATTGGGCCGGCCGGCCGGAGGTGTCGAACCTGCCATCAATGTCCCGGATCGTCGGTCAATCCATGCCCTTCGTGCAGTCAATGTCCACCCTGCCATGGACGGAATTTAATAACGGAGCCGGGCTAGCCTGGCAATGCGAGTAGCAGACGGGATGATAGCGGCAATCAACCAAAATCTCCGAAATACGCCGTAAAATTAGCGATAAATCGGAAATGCTCGGCGGCATCACCCCATTGCCACGATCAGAAGCACCCCGAACACGACCAGAACCAGGCCCGCCACGTCGGTCCGCTTCAGGACTTCCTTCAGATAAAAGCGGCTGAACAGCAGGGTGAACACGATTTCGATCTGTCCGACGGCGCGCACCAGAGCCACGTCAGCCATCGCAAAACCGGTGAACCAGCAGGCGGACCCGGAGCCGGACAGAGCGCCGACCCACATCGAACTGCGCCAACTGGTGAACGCCTTCTTCAATTCCTGGGGTTCCCGCCACCACAGCCAGGCGCCCTGCATGACGATCTGGATGGAATTCGTCACGACCAGGGAAAACAGCGCGCGGACCACCAGACTGTCGCCGATCAGGGAAAGATTGGCGAGTTTGATGAAGACGGTGGTGAACCCGAATATCAGCCCGGATCCCAGGCCGCACAGCGCGGCTGGCTGGATCGTCGCCGCCAGGAGGTCTTTCGGCTTGAAGCCGCGCCCCGCGAGCGAGAGGGTCATGACGCCGATCAGGCCGACACAGATGCCGACCCAGGCCATCGGTTGCAGCACCTCGCCCAGAACGATCAGGGCGATAATCGCGCTCTGGACTGTCTCCGTCTTGGTGTACGCGGTGCCGACGGCGAAATTTCGATAACCGAAGGACATGATCAGCAGATTTGTGGCCAGGATCTGACCCAGGCCGCCAAGCGCGCACCACATCAGGAAGTGCGGGTTGATGCCGGGCACCGGCGCCCCGGTCCAATACAAGGCGATGCAAAACAGGACGACGGCGGTTGGCCCGCCGTAAAGATAGCGCACAAATCCCGCGCCGTTGACCGAAAGGATTCCGCGCAATTTCTGCTGCATGGCGGTACGCCAGCATTGGAACAGCGCCGCGGTGACGGCGATCGGAATCCATAGGGGCATGGGGTTGGCTCCTGCCGCTCCTGATGACCGGCGCGGACCGGTGGAGGCGAGCGCACCGTAAGGCGGGCGGAATCGCGGTCAAGCCGGGTTTGTTTGACGATGCCGAGTGGCAGCCATGCGGGCCGCCACCCGGTGCGGTGTCAGTGCCTGGCCAGGAACGCGAGCAGGATCTCGTTGAAAATGATCGGCTGCTCCCAATAGGGGCTGTGGCCTGCCTCGGCGATGGTCACGACCTCGGCATGCGGCATGTGCTGGGCCTGCATTCGCAGCAGGGCAGGGGGCACATACAGGTCCGATTCTCCGGTCAACAGCAGGGTTGGGTGCGTGATGCTCTCCAATTTCGCCCAGGTCAGCACGTGCCGCGTCTTTGGCGTAAGCCGGGTCCCGGGGACCGCCGCGTGGTCCAGTTCCAGCCACGCGGCCAGGCCAGCCGGATTGCCAGCGCGGTAGGATGGCGACAGTTCCTGGAAATCATGCGGCAAGGTGGCGAAGAACTTGGGGCGCAGGCGTACGTTGACCTCGACATAGTCGGGGTCGGTGATCCCCATCAAGGACGCGACGACCGCCAGGGAGCGGACCTTGTCCGGATGGGTCAGAACGTAATCCACCGCGAAGAAGCCGCCCTGCGCCGTTGCCACCAGATCGACCTGGTCGAGCTTCAGGTGGTTGATCAGATCGTGCAGATCGTCGGAAGCGATGCCGGGATCGGCGGGGTCGCCCGGGTCCGATTTGAAGTAGCCACGGCGGGAATAGGCGATCACGCGGTAGCCGGCCGTGGCCAGCACAGGTTGCTGATAGGGCCAGCCGGCCGCGCTTTGGGTGCCGGCATGCATCAGAATGACCGGGCGACCAGGCCCACCCGTATCCCAGTACCAAAGCCGGGTTCCCGACAATTCGGCGACATCTTCATGCGCCGGGACCTGCGGCGGAATCGGGACCGGGGTCCATACCGGCCCCGACGCGGAGATCACCGTCCCACCGCCGCCGGCATCCAGACCAGCGTCGACCGTCGCCGTCCCGCGGAACCGACGACGGCGGTCCATGTCCGTGGATCGATCGTAGCGATTGTCATGATCCATGTCGGCTCTCCCCATCGTCGCCACGAGACCATCGCGTCACCGTTGGCCGATCGCGCCAATCAGGGTTTTCCCCAATGTCAGGCCGATATCGCGGGCCAGTGCCTCGGTGTCCGCCGTTTTGACCGTGCATGCCAGCGACCCGATCCAGAGCTGTTGATACGCCCGGTTATCGCTGACGATCACCGTCAGATTGAGCGAGTTGCCGGCAAGCGATGGATCGTTCGCCGCCGACCCCGGTGCTGATTTCGGTCGCCACTCCAGATCGTTGTAGATACCGGCCTTGGCGGCCCCGGCTTTCGCATCGCGGCCAGGACTGATCGAAAACACCACATTCAGGGTCGCCTGCCCCTGGGGATCCAGCACGAGGCCCGCCGTTTGGAGACCCGCCCGGAACGCCTGGCTGCGCGCCTTGCTGGTCGCGCTCGTCTCTCGCAACGGCACGTTGAAGCTGACGCCGGCGGGCCACGGGTGAACCTGGGAGGTCAAAAAATCGCCGGCACACAGGCTGGATGCGCGGGCAGGGGCGGCGGTGGCACATATCAGCGCCGCGGCCGCGTAGACAGGCACGAGAAGCCGGGACTGAGACGATGGTTTCACGGAAACATCTCCTTGCCGACGCGTCTCGGCGCTTATTGGCCAATGGCGGGGAAGCCCCGAACGCGGCTGGTTCGATCAGGTCCAACACTGGCGGCATCGTTCGGCCACGCCGCATGGATCGACCATCAATGCAGGTCTCTAACATTGTGGTTGCTGGGCCGACAAGCGGCGCCCAATCCGAGGGTGTGAACCAAAGTTGTGCGATCGAGGACACGCCTTTCCGTGATTGCCGGGCTTGACCCGGCAACGACCAGGGGGCGTGGCATCGGTCATCGTTTCGGCCAGTTGGTATGACATTCGGCTACGCGTGATCATGCTCCATCCGGAAACGCCGGACATGCAAGCATGATCCGGTGTGCTGGCCAGGGTCGGACGGTTCGACCGCGAACACCGGAACGGGCCATGGTGTCCGGGCGAACGGATGTGTCCTGGCGGCGTGGGACCGACCGGGATCAAAAGCCGCGAAAGGCCATGAATTCGCGGGGCGGTGCCCGATCGGTAACCATGGCGTTCTCCGGCGCATCCGGGTTCGCATAGCCCAGCGCCATCCCGCAGACCACGACCTCTTCCTCGGCCAGGCCCAGGACCGGGCGCATCGCTCGATGGTAATGCGACCAGGCGGCCTGCGCGCAGGTATCCAGGCCACGAGCCCGCGCCGCCGTCATGATGTTTTGCAGGAACATGCCGTAGTCCAGCCACGACCCGGTCGCCAGCCCGCGATGGACGGTGAACACCATGCCGATCGGCGCATCGAAAAATTGGAAATTCCGCCGGTGCTGCGCCTTCATCTTGGCGTCCTCTCCGCGCGCGATGCCCAGCCGCCCATACAAGTCCCAGCCGACCTTGCGCCGGCGTGACAGATAAGGCTCGAAAAACGAGTCGGGGTAGTATTGCACCTCTTGCTTGTGTCCCTTCTCCCCCGCATCGAAGACCGCCAGCACGGCGGCCGACAGCGCATCCTTGGCGTCACCCGCCAGCACATAGCCGCGCCACGGCTGCATGTTCGTGCCGCTGGGCGCTCGTGCGGCAACGTCCAGGATCTCCGCCACGACATCCGAACCGACCGGGGTTGGCAGAAAGGACCGGACGGACCGGCGGGAGGTAATGGCATCGTCGGTGGCGCTATGGCTCATCGTAAACCCAGGACTGTGATTGGGTGCCGGGATAGCACCGCTTGGCCGCCTTCCCAAGCCGAGCGGGGTGGCTAGTCTTACTGAGTCGCAAATTCCAGCTTCCCCCGAATCGGCACAAGCCGGTAAGAACTGGAGATTCGTGCCCCACAATAGGAGGCAAGCATGGAGCTCCTGGCCAGCGCGGCCAGCCGCCTGCGCTTCGAAGCCTACATCGCCGGCGTGGCCAGCGTGATCGGCCACGCCGACCGCGTGGTCCCGCTGCACGACTACTGCACCGGCC
>CAMBXJ010000288.1 GCA_945871455.1 Asaia bogorensis | reverse complement strand
GGCACGCCGATATCGCGAAAATACCCCTCCGCCACCGCCCCGCGCAGCATCCCGCCGGCGGCCAGGCGCGGCATGATGTCCGATTCCATCGAGCACGCCGGTTCCAGCACATCGACCAGGGACCGGTTGAACAGATAGACCCCGCCGTTGATGATGCCTGGGGTATTGGCCGGCGGGCGTTCCTTGAACTCCACCACCCGGTCGCCTTCCAGCGCGACGACGCCGAAGCGGGATGCGTCGTCCAACCGGCGCAGCACCATGCGCCCGGTCGCATCCGCCGGATCGGCGGCAGACGCGGCAAGCAACCCGCCAATGTTGCAGTCAAACAAGGAATCGCCGTTGCACAGCAGGAAGCGCTGATCAAGGCGGTCCCGGGCATGAAATACCGCGCCGCCGGTGCCGGCACGGATCGGCTCCTCGGACAGCGACACGCTGACGCCACGCGGCAATCCCGCCTGGATGGTTGCGGCGGCCTTCTCGATTTCGGCTGACATGTGCCCGGTCAGCAGCAGGAAATCGGACACGCCGAAGCGCACGAATTCCCGCAGCAGCCAGGCCAGAAAGGGGCGGTCTCCACAGGGCAGGATGGGCTTGGGAACCGCCGCCGTCAGTGCCCCGAGGCGCGTGCCGAGCCCGCCGACCAGAACCGCGCATTGCGAGACCGTGGCTGCCGGCATGGGCGTATCCTTGCGTTTGCTGCGTGGCATGGTGGTTAAACAGCCCCGCCGGCCGGATCAAGCGGGAACAACCGACCGGGTCGCGCTGCCGGCGCAAATCCGTCCGCGCCTGAACCAGCCGCCTTGGGGCCAGCCGCCCTGGAGTGAGCCGCCCTGGAGTCAGCCACCCCTAGGCCATCGCGGCCTCACCGTCGGCCAGGCGCCGCATCGCCGCCAGCATCTCCACACCATCCGCCGTCAGGACATAAGGCGAATGCCGCTCGGCCGTCGCTGTCCGCACCATCCCCTTACGCTTGAGGTTTTGCATCAACCCATTGATCACCGGTTGCGGAATCCCCAACGCCAGCCCCACATCCCGCGTACGAATCGGCCCATCGCGATCCAGACAGGCGAACACCGCGAGTACCCGTGAAGAGCGAAATTGCAGCGAGTACAACCCCGCCGGCCGTTCCCTGGCGGACCGCTGCCAGTGCGCCGCCCCCGCCGCCGTCTGGCGATACAGATCGCCATGCTTCACGGCGCCCGCTGTTTCGATCAGGCCCGCCTGTTGCAGGAATCCCGCAATTGGACGGACTTTTCCGATTGGCATCTGTACTGCCTCGGCAATTTTGGCCAGCGTCGTGGCCACCGATCCGCGAAATACCGACAGCACACGCTCCTGATCCGGCCGCAGCAGAAGCGACGGATCGTCGTGTCGCGTGACCAGGAAGGTTGGAAACGCCGGATCCGCCAGGCGGATCAGGCGAAGCGCGGCGAGGTCCGAGATCATTTGGTGGATTCGCTGGCGACTGACGCTCAGAAGCTCGACCAGTTCGATCCCACGTCTCGGCCGATCGAGCAATGCCAGCAGGCGCGATGCCGCACGCCCCGGCTTCTCTGATGTATTGGGGAGACGGCCGCGGGTCCGCACGACGGGTTTGATCGCGACATCGGCATCCTGCCCAAGAGACGTGATACGCCACACACGGCGCGGCCCGTTCGTGACCAGATGGAGCTGAAGAAGACCTATCAAGGCCTGATCGGCGCGCCCGATCGTGAGACCCGCGTCCAAGGCAATCGCCGGCTTTCGTTCCTTTCCAGCACGCAACGCGCTCAGGCAGGCCGCCTCGGGCGCCGTCAAAAGAATGGTATTCGACATGGAATCTGGCCAGTTTGTTGCTCTTGATCGCGCAATACTGCCCGCTTTCGCCGCGATTCGCCAATCAGGCCGCCGCGGCTGACCGATCGATGCGCGGGGTGCGGCTCAATCGATCCGCCCCATAAACCCCTCTGGAAACCCATCTGATACCCCATCTGATACCCGATTTGGCGGCAATTCGGCGATCGCGATGCCGCTCTCGCCGGCGACGGCGTAGAGCAGATAGACCCGGCCATCTTCCTCGAAAATCGCCGGGTCGCGCAGTTGGTTGACATGTCCGTAGGCGGTGCTGCGGATCGACGGGATCAGCGGCGCGTCCGCGCCTTCCCAGGCACGCTCGGGCCGCATCACTTCGACCGGCGCGCTGTCGGTCCAGCCCAGCCAATCGCCGGACAGGTCGATCCGACTTAGCAGGATGCGTTCCGGGACTTCCCCGACCTGGGTCCAGAAGATGTACAGCGTGGCGCCACGTTTCAGCACCGCGGCATGGCGCATGTTGGGGTTGAACAACAACGGCCCGGTTTCGAAGTCGTGGAACCCATCTCGCGATCGGTAAATCTGGCCCGGCATGGCAAGGCCGTAGATCACGCCGCCATGGTTGAACACCCGCATGTAGGACAGACCCAACCGCTCTGGCAGGGCAACGAAGTCGATGCCGTCGCGGGATGTGGCGACGCGGGTCACCTGGGTGCCGACATCGTCCAGGCCGTGGAAATACATGACGATGCGCTTGTTGATCGGATCGACATGCACGTCCGGGGACGCAATATGCGGCGTGGTGATCTCGGACAGCACGTCATGCGACAGCCGGGTGCCGGACCGCGCCGCCCGCGCTTCGAACCGCGCCAACTGCTCCGCCGTCACCGCCGGCGGTTCGGTCAGGAAGCACGAATCTTTCAGGTGCAGGCTGCCGGGCGGATGCACCGCCCACGGCCCTTCCAGCCGATCCGCATAGGCCAGCCGGATATAGCTGCCCTTGTGGTCGGCGAAGTAGAGATAGTAACGTCCAAGCCCGCCGGCAATCCAATCCGGAACGCGGATCAACGACGGGCCCTGGATATTGACGCCAATACTTGCATGCAAATCCGGTCCGATAATCGGCCGATCGACCAGCCGCTTGACGCTGATATGCGACGGTTCGGCGGCAGCGCCAGGCTGGACCATGGTACGGTTCTCTCCCGATGCGACCAATCCCGAGCGGTCGCTCCAAACGGAAACACCGGTTACCCTAGCAGCGAGGTCAGGGAGCGTCCACGGCGGCATGCGGGCAGCTTGCGGCGAACCGATCGGATACCGGCGGCACGGGACGCGCCAGCCCATCTTGCCCCGTTCCCCCCAACCGGCTTGGATACCGCGCATCAAACAGAGGAAACCAACCCATGTCAGTGGAACTCAGAATCGAAGGCCCCGTCGCGAAAGTCGTCCTCAATCGGCCGGAAAAGCTGAACTCCCTGACCTGGGAGATGCGTCGGCAGCTCAACGAACACTTTACCGCGCTGCGCTTCAACAACGATGTCCGCGCCATCATCGTCACCGGCGAAGGGCGGGCGTTCTGCACCGGCGCCGATGTGGGCGGTATGCAACGCCAGGATTTGCGGGCCGAGCGGGAGCGTCTGCAAGGCGGCAGCCATACCTATATGCGGGCGCTGCATGCGCTGGAAAAACCGGTCATCGCCGCCGTCCGCGGCCCCACCGTCGGCATCGGCTGGAGCATCGCCATGGGCTGCGACCTGGTGGTGGCGTCCGACACGACACGGTTTTCCCAGATTTTCCGCCGCATCGGACTGGCCCCGGACGGCGGCGCGATCTGGTTCCTGACCAAGCGCATCGGCATGGCGCGCGCCAAGGAACTCGTCTTCACCGGCCGCTTCGTCGACGCCGCCGAGGCGCTCTCGCTGGGTCTGGTGAACGAGGTCGTGCCGGACGCCGACCTGATGACCCGGGCGGACGCGCTGGCCGCCGAACTCGCCGCCGGCCCGACCTTCGCGTTCGGCCTGGCCAAGAAGATGTTCAACATGGCCAATGGCAGCTACGACGAATTCCTCGACGTCGAAAATTTCGTGCAACCGCAACTCGGCCAGACCGAGGACCACAAGGAAGGCGTTGCCGCGTTCAAGGAAAAGCGCAAACCGGTGTTCAAGGGCCGCTGATGGCGCGACGGGAAGCGCCGGATCGGGGCGCTTCCCGTATCCCGACCTGATGCCGCCCACCTTTTGGGGTGATTCTTCCACGCGTGAAGACAGTTGGGGTGACACAAAAACATCACTGGCGGACGCCATTGCTTCCACTATGATGGAATGATGGAAACGAGCACCGCCACCGCGATCTTTGGCGCCCTCGCCCAGGAAAGTCGCCTGGGCGTGCTGCGGCTGCTGATCGCAGCCGGCCCGTCAGGCCTTCCCGCTGGCGACATTTCCAACGCTCTGCGGATTCCGCCATCCACGGCGTCCTTTCACCTCACCGCGCTGGAGCGGTCCGGCCTGGTGCAATCCAGCCGGCAGGGGCGGCAGGTGATCTATGCGATCCGCGTCGCCACGTTGCGGGCATTGCTGGTCTTCCTGACCGAGGCATGCTGTGCCGGCCAGCCCGATCTGTGCGGCGACATCGCGTCGCTGCTGCCGCCGGTGCCAGGCGACCCATCCGGCGTGGCCCCCGCGTTCAATGTGCTGTTCCTCTGCACCCGCAACACCGCCCGGTCCATCATGGCCGAGGCAATCCTGGCCGATATCGGCGGCAACCGCTTCCGCGTCTGGTCCGCCGGGTCCGCACCGGCGGACGAACCCATGCCGGCGGTGATCGGCAAACTGCGCGCCTTCGGCCACGACGTTGCCCGTCTGCGCAGCAAATCGTGGGATGTGTTCACCCGACCGGACGCGCCGCGGATGGATTTCGTGATCGCACTCTGCGACGTGCTGGACGGGCAGGTCTGCCCCGATTTCGGGGAAACCGCGATCACCGCCGCCTGGCCTCTGCCGGACCCTTTCAAATACCAGGGGACCGAGGCGGAACAATCCGCGCTGCTGAACGAACTCTAGGCCAGCCTGCGCCGGCGCCTGGAAATCTTCGTCAACCTGCCATTCGCCGCGCTGGACCGTATCGCGATGCGCGCTCGGCTGGGACATCTGGCCGGCGGGCCGGTCCTGACCGCGACCCGGGGAGTCTGAAACATGCGTGTAGGCATCAACGGCATGGGCCGAATCGGTCGTCTTGCCCTGCGTTCGGCATTCGGCGCCATGCACCGTCCGGCGGAGGACCCGCGCGCCGGCAATCGCCTGGACGTCGTGCATCTGAACGAGGTCAAGGGCGGGATCGCCGCCACCGCGCATCTGCTTGAATTCGACAGCATACACGGCCGCTGGCGGACCTCGATCGGCATGGATGGCGACAGCACCATCCGGATCGACGACCGGCGGCTGGGATTTTCGGACGCGGCCGCGCCGGGGGGCGTGCCCTGGGGCGACCTGGGCTGCGAAATCGTGCTGGAGTGCACGGGCAAATTCCTGACGCCGGCCGTGTTGCAGAGCTATTTCGACCGCGGTGTGCACACCGTCATCGTCGCCGCTCCGGTCAAGGACCCGGCTGCCCTGAATATTGTCGTCGGGGTCAACGACCATCTGTATGACCCCGCGCGCCACCGCCTGCTGACCGCGGCATCCTGCACGACCAACTGCCTTGCCCCGGTGGTGAAGGTGGTGCATGAGGCGATCGGCATCCGCCATGGCCAGATCACCACGATCCACGATCCGACCAACACCAATGTCGTCGTCGATGCCCCGCATCGCGACCTGCGGCGCGCCCGGTCCGCCTTGCTGTCGATGCAACCGACGACGACGGGCAGCGCCACCGCCATCGCCCTGATCTACCCGGACCTGCAAGGCAAGCTGAACGGCCATGCCGTGCGGGTGCCGGTGCTGAACGCGTCGCTGACCGATTGCGTGTTCGAACTCAACCGGGCCACCAGCGTCGGGGAACTCAACGATCTGTTCCGGGCCGCGGCGGCCGGGCCGCTCGCCGGTATCCTGGGCTATGAGGAGCGGCCGCTGGTGTCGGCCGATTACTGCAACGACACCCGCAGTGCGATCGTCGATGCCGCCAGCACCTTGGTAACGGACGGAACCCTGGCAAAAAT
>CAMBXJ010000287.1 GCA_945871455.1 Asaia bogorensis | reverse complement strand
TATTTCCGCGCCGGCAGCAAGGTGCCCGAACGCAGCGGCAATGCTTTCGCCAACTTCAACCGCGCGCCCTACAACGTGTATGAGGCCAAGGACGGCCACGTCGCCATCATCCTGGTCACCGAGGCGCAATGGCAGAACCTGCTGCGCGCGATGGGCCGGGACGACCTGAAGGACGATCCTCGTTTCATCAACAACGATGCGCGCGTGAAGCATTACGACCAGACCGAAGCCCTGGTGAACGCCTGGACAAACACCCATACGCGGGCGGAAATCTTCGCCGCCACCAGCCGCTTCCGGATCCCCTGCGCGCCGGTTCGCGATATCGAGGAAGTGATGCACGACCCGCATATGCACGAACGCGGCATGCTGGAAACGGTCGAACATTACGACTACGGCCCCGTCGTGCTGCCCAACAGCCCGCTGCGCTTCCATGGCGCCGACAAGGTCCCGACCCGGGTCAATCCCCATGTCGGCGAACACAACATCCCAGTCTACCGCGACCTGCTCGGCCTTTCCGACCAGGAAATCGAGCGGCTGAAAGAAACAGGAGCCATCTGACATGAGTGCCCCCACCCCAATGGCCAATGGCCGCATCTTGCTCGGCCGAGACGGCAATGTCGCGATCATGACCTTGAACGATCCCGCGGTACTGAACGCCTTCGGAATGAAGCTGCGCCAGGACATGACCCAGGCCCTGGATTTGGTGGAAGCCAGCGACGCGCGCTGCCTGATCATCACCGGTGCCGGTGCGGCGTTCTGTTCCGGTGCCAATCTGAACGACAAGGACCGTCCGCCGCGCGATCGGCAGGCCGAAGCGCGTGGGGAGGTCAAGACCGACCTGGAAACCTGGTATCATCCGACCTTCCAGCGCTTGCGCTCTCTGTCCATGCCGATCGTCAGCGCTATCAACGGCATCGCCGCCGGCGCCGGCATGAGCCTTGCGCTGTCCGCCGACATCAAGATCGCCGCCCGTTCGGCGTCGTTCCTGCAAGCGTTCGCGCGCATCGGGTTGGTGCCGGATTGTGGTTCTTCCTACATCCTGCCGAGGCTGATCGGGCAAAGCCGAGCGGTGGAGCTGTCGTTGCTGGCGGAGAGGTTGCCGGCGGAGACGGCGTTGCAATGGGGTATGATCAATCGCCTGGTGGATGACGACGCGTTGATGGCGTCCGCGCTGGAAATGGGCGAACGGCTGGCGGCGGGGCCGATGTCCCTGGGACTGATCCGTCGGTTGTATTGGGACAGCCTGGAGAACCATTACGGCGCGCAGATGGAAGCGGAAGGGAAGATGCAGACGATCGCGGGCCTTTCCGAGGATTATGCGGAAGGCGTCGCGGCGTTCCGGGAAAAGCGCAAGGCGAATTTCAAGGGCCGGTAGGCCGGGGGTTTCCCGCGGAGAGGCTCAGTTGTCCGCCTTGACCGGCCGACGGGAGGGCGCGCGCACGAGTTCCAGCCAGCGCTTGCCCTCCGCCAGTTTGGAATCGGCGCCGAATTTCCAGGTCAGTTGCGGGCTGGGTCCCCAGACCTGGACCGGGGCTTCTCCGAAGCCGGGAACGCTGGGCCGCGACGGGGCCGCCGGCTTCTCGGGCAGGGGGGTGCCGGATGCGGCGAAGAACGGCGTTACCTCCCGCATCAGGTCGTTGACCGAGAATGGTTTCACCAGGAACGCGTTGGCGCCGGCGCGCTGGGCCGCGGCGCGCCGGCGCGGCGCATCGATCGCGCTCAACAGCACGATGGGCACGGATTGGTAGCCGGTCGTTCGGCGGATCCTGGCGCAGGCGTCGTAGCTGGTGAAGATCGTCAGGTCGATATCCAGGATCACCATGCGCGCCTGCATGTTCATGGCCACGGATTCCGCTTCGGCCCCGTCGGCGGCCAGGATCGGGTAAAATCCCAGGTCGGTGAAATGCTGACGCAGCACGTTCCGCAGATTGCGATCCGCGTCGGCGATGATGACGATCCTGCTCTCGGTTGACATGCGGGGCGATGATAGTGCCCGGACGTTGACGAAGCGTTAAATGCCCCGGCTGCTCTTCTGTCCGATCCCCCGGTTGCGCGAAGGCGATATCCGCGCTCAAACTCGGGGTCTCGGGCCGACAGGAGACCAGCGATGAGCGAGACGGAACTGCGCAATGCCGACATCGATGCGGCGTTGAACGAGGTGAAGGAAGCCTATGTCGCGGGCAACCCGAAAAGCCTGGCACGCTATGTCGAAGCCACTGCCGTGATGCCGGGCGGCAACACCCGAACCGTGCTGCATTACGCGCCGTTTCCGCTGGCGATGGCGCGTGCGGAGGGATGCCGCCTGTGGGACATGGACGGCCGTGAATATGTCGATTTCCTGGGGGAATACACCGCCGGCATCTACGGGCACTCGCATCCGGTGATCCGCGCCGCGCTGGATGGCGCGCTCGACGGTGGGATCAATTTCGGCGCGTCCAACATGACGGAAGCGCGGTTTGCCCGCGCGGTGTGCGACCGGTTCGGGCTTGACCGGGTGCGCTTCACCAATTCCGGCACCGAGGCCAATCTGCTGGCGATTTCCCTCGGGCGCATTTTCACCAAGCGTTCGAAGGTGCTGGTGTTCGATGGCGGCTACCACGGCGCGGTGTTCGGGTTCGCGGGTGGCGGGTCGCCGATCAACGCGCCGTTCGATTACGTCCTGGCGCCCTACAACGACATGGAGGCCACGCGCGCGCTGATCGCGACGCATGCCGCGGATCTTGCGGTGGTGATTCTGGAGCCGATGATGGGCAGCGGCGGTTGCATCGCCGCGGCGCCGGAGTTCCTGACGATGCTGCGGGCCGAGACCACACGCGTGGGTGCGCTGCTGATCCTCGATGAGGTCATGACCTCTCGTCTGTCGCCCGGCGGGTTGCAGGCGGTGCGCGGGGTGAAACCGGACCTGACCACGTTCGGGAAATATATCGGGGGTGGCATGTCGTTCGGCGCGTTCGGCGGGCGCGGCGACATCATGGACCTGTTCGACCCGCGGCGCGCCGATGCGTTGCCGCATGCGGGGACGTTCAACAACAATGTCCTGACGATGTCGGCGGGCCTCGCCGGTTTGACCCAAATCTACACGCCGGACGCGGCCAATGCGTTGAACGCGCGGGGTGATGCCCTGCGGGAGCGTCTGAACGCTCTGTGCAAGGCCGCGGATGCGCCTTTGCAGTTCACCGGGATCGGGTCGATGATCGCGGTGCACACGATGCGCGGCCCGGTTCGCACTCCGGCCGATGCGGCCAAGGGTGACCAGAAGCTGAAGGAATTGTTCTTTTTCGACATGCTGGCCCAGGGCATCTGGCTGGCGCGCCGCGGCATGATGACCTTGTGCCTGCCCATCGGCGACGCCGAGTGCGACAAGCTGGCCGATGCGGTGCAGGAGTTCCTGTCTTCCCGGCGTTCGTTGTTCGCTCAGGTGACTGCCTGAGCGGAGACGGCGCCTGCGTCAGTTTTCCAGCAGGCGCCTCAGCAGTTCGACATCCTCGGCGAACGACCCGTCGCGTTCCATCAGCTCGCCGACGCGCGATACCGCGTGCATGACGGTCGTGTGGTCCCGGTTACCGAATTTCCGCCCGATTTCCGGTAGGCTGCGGCTGGTGAGTTGCTTTGCCAAATACATCGCGATCTGCCGTGGGCGCGCCACCGCGCGGGATCGACGGGGCGACGACATATCGGTCAGCCGCATACTGTAATGTTCGGCGACCTTGCGCTGAATCTCCTCGATCGTCACGCGGCGTTCCAGGGATTTCAGCAGGTCGTGCAGCACTTCCTGCGCGGTTTCCAAGGTGATCGACCGGTCGAACAGGTTGGCATGCGCGATCAGACGGTTGAGCGCCCCTTCCAGTTCCCGCACATTTGTCGTGATCTTGTTGGCCAGATATTCCAGGACCTTGACGGGGACCGGGACACCGGCACGCGCTGCCTTGGTCTGCAGGATGGACAGGCGCAACTCGAAGGTCGTTGCGTGCAGGTCCGCGACCATTCCGCATCCCAGGCGGGTGCGCAGCCGGTCTTCCAACCCGTTCAGATCCGACGGTGACTTATCCGCCGAGACGACGATCTGCTTGCCTGCTTCGACCAGGTAATTGAAAGTGTGGAAGAATTCTTCCTGGGTGTTGTCCTTGCCGATCAGAAATTGCAGGTCGTCAACCATCAGCACGTCGACCTTGCGCAACTGATCCTTGAATTCGATGGTCGATTGGCTGCGGATCGCGGTGATGAACCGATACATGAACTTCTCGGCCGACATGTAGGCGACCGAGGACGGACGGCGGCCGGCGCGCGCGGCTCCATCCGTCAGTTCCCACGCTATCGCGTGCATGAGATGGGTTTTGCCCAATCCGACGCCGCCATAGAGGAACAGAGGGTTGAAACCGGGGCTCGCGGGGTGTTCCGCGATGCGGCGGGCGCAGGCATGGGCGAACTCGTTGGGCTTGCCCACGACGAACGCATCGAATGTGTATCGTGTATCGAGCACGGCATTGATGTCGGGACGCGTCTCCGTCCGTTCGTCGACAACCGGTCCGTTGGGGGACTGTATCGGCGCTGGCGCCAGCTCTCCGCCGACCGTGGGGCTTGCGCCCCCGACCCGGATATCGACGCGTCTGATCGCGGTATTTTCAGTCTGCCAGAGCGCGTTCAAGCGATCGCCATACCGGCTGCGCACCCAGTCGCGCAGGAACCGGGTCGGCAATGTGACGGTGATCTCGTCGCCATCCAGGCCGGCAAGCGCCATCTGCCGCAGCCATGTGCGGTATTCCACTTCACCGACTTCGGTCTGCAACCGTCCCCGGATCCGCGCCCACTGTGCGGCGAGTTGCGGCATGTCCACGATCTCCCGCTCAGTGGTCCCACCCATGCACATGCTCCCTGCCCAGACGGTCGGATCGCCGTCGCCAATATAAGAATCCGGAGAGGACACAGGTCCCCAAGGTCTCGCTACCATTACAACATGATTTTCAATCTACTACGTCCCGTCTGTAACGATTAGGTGGAGGGCCGGTTCGATCAGTAGAGTTTAGGCAGTGTAGGAGATGTGCGCAATAGAAATTATCTTGTGATAACGCACTTCAAAATAATACCAAGAAACACCCGAGATAATTTAGTGGTGGCCGACAAGGAGTGGCGCGGTTTTTATTTCTGCGTGGTGTATGACATGCGCACGTGTTGCTATCGTCGCTCCCCGCTTATGGGTGCGTCTCTATTCCGTCATTATGAGGGAGGCGGCCAGGGCGGTCAACATACCCTGGCCGGGAGCAGCCGGAAAATTTCAGCCGGCGGCGATCGCCTTGATCCGGGCGGACAGGCGAGACAGCTTGCGCGCGACTGTATTGGCATGCACCACGCCCTTGCCCGAGGCGCGTTGCATTTCAGGCTGAGCGGCACGGAATGCCTCGGCCGCGGCGGTCTTGTCGCCGCTGGCGATCGCCGTTTCGACCTTCTTGACGAAGGTCCTCATGCGAGACTTGCGGGCCTGGTTGCGGGCCGTGCGGGTCGTGGTCTGGCGGATGCGCTTGCGAGCGGATGCGGTGTTGGCCATGGTCTCTTTTTTTATGTTCGTCGTTTCGTGATGAAAACCGGGCCCGGGGACACCGATCAGAGGTCGGGTTTCTACGCATCGCACCCCGCCGAGTCAAGACAGTGTAGATTCATTTATGCGACTGCGCCAATGGCGGGAACGATGGTTCGAGCTGTCGCATTAACGGACGGTTACCGATGGATAATTTAACCATAGGTTATATATAGACTTCGAATACAACCTATTGAGGCAACGCGTTGCCGTGGGTTGTGGCGGTCGGCCGCGGGGGCCTATCGTATCCTAGGGCGAGGTTCTTGCCCATCTGGCATCCGCGCTCATGGTCCCGCGACACTGCGGCCCCTTCGGCACCGGGCTCGCGGACGACCCTTTGCGGCAATGATTCATCTCGGGATCAGGGCGGCTGGAGAAGGTCCTTTTCCTGTCTTT
>CAMBXJ010000286.1 GCA_945871455.1 Asaia bogorensis | reverse complement strand
AAGAAAGATGGCACCCCCTTCATCATGTACTGGCGGGTGCTGCCGATAAGAGTTGGCAAGGAAATAACCGCCTGGGTTGCCATCCAGCGTGAGGGGTCGGTTATCTGAAAGGTAGCATCGATGGACCTCAACCATCCGTCGATAGCATGTGGCCCGCACGGGCGAGATCATACATGCCGCCCAGCATGAACTGCGCATCGGCATCGCCCTGGTCTGCCAGCGGGCGGAACAGCCGCAGCGCCGTCGCGTAGTCCTCCTTGCCGTAAGCCGCGTTAGCATCCTCAAGCGGCCCCGCTAGCACCGGCCCTGACAGGCCCAGCGCCAAGAGCAGCACGATCGATCGGGCGAAATTACGCATCGGCGGCTCCTCAACGGCTGCCGGACGCTAGCAGGTAACCGCTGCGCCTTACCATGGCCACATGGTTGCCCGCCGTTCGCAGGCATCCCGTGCCGTCCTGGGGGCCGCCCTGGCGTGCCGGAGAGGGAGTTGAGGACCATGGATGCCCGGAACCATCTTCGTGCCGTCCTGGCTGGCGAAATCACCAAACGTGCCCGCGCCACCCAGCCGACGGCCTTGTGACCACTTTTTACACGTATCTTCATCCGACCCTTTGCCCGCTGGCAGCCGCGGGTTCGGCCGGCAGGCTGTCACGCGCCAGGTAGTTTGTCTGGGACGGGAAGGCGAAGGTCGCGCCGGCGGACAGCACGATCTCCATGACCCGCAGGTTCAATTCCTCCTGCACTTGGAGGAAGTCGGGCAGCCGGCTCTCCTCCACATAGGCGAAAACATCCAGATTGAGCGTGTAGTCGCCGAAGCTGGTGAAGCGCACCCGCGCGCCCTCGGTCACGACCTTCGGATGGTCGGCCAGCATGGCCAGGATCGCGTCCTGGATGACCTTGATCTGCGCGCCCGTCGTCTCGTAGCGAAGGCCGAGCCGTGGGTTGAACAGGGATTTGCGGCGGCGGGTGACGTTTTCGATGCGGATTTGCGCCATCTCGGCGTTCGGGATCGTGACCAGCGTGTCGTCCAGCCGGCGCAGCTTGGTGGTGCGCAGGCCGATCTCCTCCACCGTCCCGGATTCGGCGCCAACACGGCAGAATTCCCCCACCCGCGCGGGCCGGTCGGCGAACAGGGTCAGGCCGCCGATCACATTCTCCAGCGTGGACCGCACCGCGAGCGCGATGGCGAAGCCGCCGATGCCAAGGCCGGCGAGCAACGGACCCACCGGTATGCCGATGAAATCCGCCATAAAGAGCGCCGAACACAGGCCGACGGCGATGCACAGCAACGCGCTGACCACGCGGATCAGATAGCTGTCGATGCTGGTCCCGCGCAGGCCGCGGATGATCACGATCGCGCTCGCGACACGTTGGATGACCGCGATGACCAGCCAGGTGATGCCGACATAGACCGCCAGCCGAAGGACCAGGATCAGCGCCATCATCACGTCGCCCCAGAGCTTGAGGGCCAAAAACGCCAGGAGCAGCGTCCCCGCGTTGATAGCTATCAGGGATAAGGCGGCGACGATATGCCCATAGCGGCGCAGTGGCCGGGTTTCCTCCGCGTCATGGCGCAAGCCCCAGCGCAGGATGCGGACAAACAGAAACCCGGCAATCGTCAACAGGATCGCAAATCCGATCCACTGCCATACCGCCTGCCCCGCGACCGGCGCGCGCAGCGGGGCCGGCAGGGCGGCGATCAGAGAACGCGGGATCAGCGGACCGGGCGCGTAGCTCCATTCGTCGATGATTCGGAACAGGTCACTCTTGCTGCCCGGTACCTGCCTGGCGGCCGTGTAAAGCTGGTCGGCGATCTCCATGGTTTCGGGCGTGAACTGGAACTTCCCGGCATGCGGCCCGGATTTGACCCGCGCGATGACGATCGGCGTGCCCGGCAAACGCCAGGATTCGATTCCGCGCGCCTGAACCTCCGCCGCATCCGGGGCATCGGCAAGGCGGTCTTCGGCGGCATGCACCAGCACCGCGGCCAATCGGGTCGCGGCCAGCGCCACGGCCAGGATGCGATGCGCGCTGACGACGCCGTCCGTATCGATCGTGTCCATCATGCGCAGCAGCGCCGGCCGAGGGTTCAAGGTGGGGCCGAGCGTTTCAAAGTCGTGGCGCGCGTGTTCGGCGTTGGTCAACAGGGCGTTCAGCGTGGCGCGGGGGCTGGACAGGTCGGGCATCGACAGCAGGAACGGCTCATGCGCGGATGCATCATGACCCGCAGGGCCGGCCGCGCGCGTGGGCGCGCCGGACACGGCCATCCAGGCCGCGATAAGTAAGAAGACAACGAGGCGCGGCATTGATGATGTCCTGATGACCGGGATCCGTTTCCGATTCGGCGACGTTATACGGAGTGCGCCGCGCCGCCTCAATGCCGTCAACCGGTCGCGAAGCTCTGCACCAGGCTGCCCGAGACCAGCCGCCAGCCATCGACCAGCACGAAGAAGATCAGCTTGAACGGCAACGACACCGCGTTCGGCGGCAGCATCATCATGCCAAGGCTCATGAGCACGCTGGCCACGACAATGTCGATCACCAGGAATGGGAGGAACAGCAGGAACCCCATCTCGAACGCTCGGCGCAATTCCCCCACCAGAAAAGGGTCGGATGAAAATACGTGTAAAAAGTGGTCACAAGGGCCTTTTGAGGAGGAGTATCCTTTTAAAACAATGTCTTGGTGTGATTTCCAGTAACAGGGGCAAAAGTGCGGGTAGTAAGTTTTGCGCGGGGCAGGCTGCGCGATCCCATAGGTGTAGCGGCGCCTTACGAGGACCACATGGTTGCCCGCCGTTCGTTGTCAGGCGCCCTCGTGCCGTCCTGGGCTGCCCTGGCTGGGCAAGCTGGGGCCGAGGACAAGCATCCGCGATCTTGCCCAACACTGAACGCCCGTCCGGTTCTGGACCCATGCCCGGCCGAGGCTCCCCCTCCCCTCCCCTCCCCTTCTGGGAGACTGTTGGGGGTAGGCTTGGGGGTAGGGGTTTGTTGGTATGGAAGAAACCCAACAAATGCAGGGGTTTTATCGCCATAAATGGCGGATGCTGTAGGTCCGCCTAACTGACATTCGCGGACTTTCGCGGGCGTTCGTCGGTGTCGGGGGTCCGGTAGCAGCGGAACCGAAAGTGCGATTCAGCCGTTTGCAGCAATCCGGGAAGCGTAGGTTTTCTGCGGGAATCTGAACGTGACACGCGGTGCTGTTGTGCCCAGTCGCACTTTTGGGTCCGTTGCTACCGGAACCCCGGGATGCCACCATATATCCGGTAATTATAAATACCCGATAAAAAATTTTATTGGATAATTGGAAAAATCCGGTTATTTCGAAAATCGGGTAATTAAAACAATCGGAAACACTATGCCTGTCATCACCATCGCATCGCCCAAAGGAGGGTCGGGCAAATCCACGACCGCCGTCCTGCTCGGCACCGAGCTGGCTCATGCCGGTGCGGATGTCACCTTGCTCGACTGTGACCCCAACCGGTCGATCACCTTATGGGCGAGCCGGGCAGCCCTGCCGCCCCGGATGGCGATGCTGTCCGACGTGAGCGAGGGCGAGATTGTGCGCACGATCAAGCAGCAGGATGCGGACGGCCGCGTCGTGATCGTCGATCTGGAAGGCGTTGCCTCGCGCCTGGTATCGCGCGCTATTTCTCAGGCCGACTTGGTGCTGACCCCCATGCGTGCCACCACCCTCGACGCGACGATCGGCGTGCGCGCGCTGGCCCTGATCGCGGAGGAGGAGGAGGCGCTTGGCCGCGCCATCCGCCATGCCGTGGTGTTCACCATGACGCGGGCGATCAAATCCAAGCAGCACACCGCCATTGAGGCATCGTTGAGAGGGCAGGGGGTCGATGTCGTCGAACCGCCGCTCATGGAGCGGGCGGCCTTCTCCGCATTGTTTGAATTCGGGGGAGATTTGCGCACGATTCCCGCACAAGGCCGCATGGATGGCGCGACCGAAAACGCCGCCGCCTTCGCGCGGCAGGTCTATAAGCGCCTGGTGGAGGCGTCCCAATGAGCCAGGAAAACGCACCGTTTCGTATCGATGTCGGTGATCTGAAAAGCCGCGCCAAAGACAGTTCCCCGCAAGCAGTAGAGAAGGCCGACCATGCCGGGGAGAAGCATGGTTTCGTCGATCGCGAGCCGAAAAAGCAGCGCGGGCGTAAGCCCAGCCCGAGAACCGGCCAGGTTCATGCCAAGGTGCTACCCCATATCGCCGAGGAGATTGCGAACGAGCAGCGCCGCACCGGCAAAACGCAAGGAGTTCTGATCGAGGAAGCATGGGCGCTCTATCGTCGCGCGAAGGGCTTACCCGACACCGAGGCATCCTAGCCGATCGGCGCGCGTTCATGCCGCTTCCGGCAAAAACTGATGAACGCCGCATCCGGGCTTTTCAACTCCGGGCTGCCACTGTCACGCCACCAGCCCACCCATTCATGAAACAGCCCGTGAATGTCATAGCCGCGGGCGGCGGCGCGGGCCTTCTCATAGGTTTCCGGGCTTAGATGCGGGGAGGCCGCGAACTCATCGCCATTCTGCCGCTTCGGCTTGGCCTTCGCGGCGCGACGGTTGGTGAAACGCACATCATCGTCGCCCATCACCACGGAATAATCCGGGAAATGACCGTGCGCTTCATCCTGTTTGACGATCGTCTTGACCAGCCGCCGGAATTCCTTGGACGTTGAGTTAGAGCCGCATTTCTTCTGCAACAGCTCCAGCGAGATCGACCAGCTATCCTGCTGGCCGCAATGCTTTCGCGCCAGCTCATACATCCGCCGTTCCAGCGGCTTGCGCAGGCGGAAATAATCACGGTGCAGCGTCAGCACCTCCTTCGCCTGAATGGCATTGAAAACCCAATCCGACAGCCGGATTTCCACTTCCTGCATCCGCCCGTCACGCGTCTGCCGGACAATCTTCGCCCGCTCGATCAGTCCGAACGTCTCAAACACCTCCTCACCGCCGGTGACGATATTGGTGCTGATCCGCGTGCCACCCAGCCGTTCCAGCGCTGCTTTCAGCCCCTCATAGCCTTCGCCGCTGGTCGCGCGGTTGGTCGCCGTCAGCAGGTCGAACGCCTTCAGCCTCACCGTGCGCGACACCGGCTGACCCAGATTCAAGGCGGCGATGTTCTGGCTGATGCAATAGATCAGCACATCCCGGTCATGCACCGTCGCCAGCCCCTTCACCGAGGGCGTCACCTCTACATAGTGCGTCCCATGCTCATAGCGCCGGATACGCAGGTCAGGCTTGGTTGAGAGCGAAAAAATCGGATGCTCCATCGACGCCATATCGCCCTTGGGAACGGCGTCGAAGATGTCACAGACAAACAGATCAAGGGTGGGGTGACGGTGCGGCAACAGGGGGGAACGGCTGCTTTCAGCCTCCTCTTCCTGGACCGCTAGAATCGTCATTTCACCCACCATAGGGCCAGTTTCGTCATTTCACCCACCCAGTCAATGCCTTTCGTCATTTCACACACCGTTCTTCGTCATTTCACACACCGTCTTTCGTCATTTCACCCACCGACCCCTCAGAATCGCATATTGAATCCAGAGACTTACTATAGGTTATCCACAGTTTAACACTAGATTTAACACAAGAATTAACACATAGGCGCTGTTGATAAGTCGACATCGTATCAAGAAGGCTGTTTGGAAAGAGGAGCGGTGTCACTGTCGATGCCTCACATCACCCAGCCAAGAGGCGGAAGCGTTGTGGTTCGCTCCCGCTCACCGAATAGCAGGACAAGGGGTAGGTTCGGGATACGTGTAAAAAGTGGTCACAAGCCAGAGCAGCACCGAATTGGAGGCTGTCCGAGAAGGCTTACCTTTCCGGACGGCTGAAGTCGCGTCTTATCTCATTGAAAACACAAGCTTCTTTGACGGCCATCGGCAGAACCATTTCTGGACACCCTCGCGACCGGCAGGCAGCAGGACGATAGCTGGGTTTCCGAAGGGTTTGGGCAGGAAT
>CAMBXJ010000285.1 GCA_945871455.1 Asaia bogorensis | reverse complement strand
CTGCAGATGGGCCGCATGGACATCCCCCCGGCGATGGAAGACGAGTACAACGACTGGTATAACACCGTTTTCATCCCGGATTTCCTGAAGGTCCCCGGCGTCCTCGGTGCCCGCCGCTTCATGGCGATCGAGGCGGAGCCGAAATACCTGACCGTCTACGATTTCGCCAACCCCAACGTGCCGGACACGAAAGAATGGGACGCGGCGCGCTCGGCCAACCCCTGGACGAAGCGGGTGCGCCCGCATCTGCGGCTGGATCAGGGATCCCCCGCCGTGTTCGAACGCATCTGGCCGGCTTGAACCGGGAGGCAAAAGTGGAAACAGTCTTTGGAACCTGGCGCTTGGTGCGTGTCGTCGCGACCGGGCCGGATGGAAAGCCGATGCCGCCCGGATTTGGTGGCGCGAAGGCCATGGGCCGGGTGGTCCTGGGCGCGGACGGGCGCATGATGGCGATGACGGCCGACGGACGGACAGCGATCCCGGACGGCGAGACCCGCGAATACAGCACCTACACCGGCAACTACACCTTCGACGGCAAGCAACTGGTCACCCGGGTCGATGCCGCGTCCGACCCGTCCCGCATCGGGTCTGACCAGGTGCGCGACGTTCGGTTCGATGGCACCTACATGGTCCTGCGCCCGCCGTTGCGCGAATATGGCGGCAAGATGCAGCAGCGAGAGCTGTATTGGGAAAAAATCTCTGACATCTGACACCAACCTCTCTAGCCACCAACCGGTCGAGACAATGACCCATCGGCTTTGCCGCACCGTCGTTGCCGGAACAATCCCGGCAACGACGGTGAGTGGGCGCTATCGGCCAATGCTCGCGACAGTCGGGATGGCATGACCGCCCTAACCACTGACCGATGCACGGCCCCTCCCTCATTGCCGGTGAGTGGGCGCTATCGGCCAATGGTCAGGGCAATCAGCATGAGGCACAGACAGCATGAACCAGCGTGAGATCCGGGCCTCGGTCTGCCCGCATGACTGCCCGTCCACCTGTGCCCTGTCGGTGGAGGTGCTGGACGGCAGCCGCATCGGCGCGGTGCGCGGGGCGGAGGACAACAGCTACACTGCCGGCGTGATCTGCGCCAAGGTCGCGCGCTATGCCGAACGGATCCACCACAAGGACCGGCTTACCCATCCTCTGCTGCGCACCGGGCCGCGCGGGTCAACCCAATTCCGCCAGATCGGCTGGGAGGAGGCGCTGGACCGCATCGCCGGCAACTTCGCCGATGTGACGGCGAAACACGGCTCGGAGGCTGTCTGGCCGTTCTATTTCGCTGGCACGATGGGCCTGGTGCAGCGCGACGGCATCAACCGGTTGCGCAACGTGATGCGCTACTCGCGGCAGAAGATGACGATCTGCACCACCTTGCCTGAAATCGGTTGGGTCGCCGGGGTGGGGATGCAGCGCGGCGTCGACCCGCGGGAAATGGCGAAATCCGACCTGATCGTGATCTGGGGCGGCAACCCGGTGTCCACCCAGGTCAATGTCATGACCCATGTCACGCGCGCCAGGAAGGAGCGTGGCGCGAAGCTGGTCGTCATCGATCCGTATCGCACCCCGACGGCGGCGGCGGCCGACCTGCATCTGGCGCCTCGGCCCGGGACCGATGGCGCGCTGGCCTGCGCGGTGATGCATATCGCCTTCCGGGAAAACTGGGCCGACCGGGTCTACATGGCGCGGTTTGCCGATTGCCCGGAGGCTTTGGAAGCACATCTGCAATCGCGCGGGCCGGCCTGGGCCGCCGGGATCACCGGTTTGACGGTGGACCAGATCGAGCAATTCGCTCGCCTCTATTGCGGCACCAAACGGTCGTTCATCCGCGCCGGATATGGGTTCGCGCGCAGCCGCAACGGGGCAGCCAATATGCACGCGGTCACCTGCCTGCCGGCGGTGACGGGCGCCTGGCAGCACGAAGGCGGCGGCGCGCTGTGGTCCAATCGCGGTATGTATGCCTGGAACAAGACCCTGATCGAGGGGCTGGACTCGGTCGATACGAAAATCCGCACCCTGGACATGAGCCGGATCGGCAGCGTGCTGACCGGGGATCGGACGGAATTGCGCGATGGGCCGCAGGTCCATGCGATGCTGATCCAGAACCAGAATCCGTTGACGGTGTGCCCCGACAGCAATCGGGTCAGGCGCGGATTCTCCCGCGACGACCTGTTCGTCGCCACGCATGAGCAGTTCATGACGGAAACCGCGCGCTGGTCGGACATCGTGCTGCCGGCGACGATGTTCCTGGAACACGACGACATCTACCAGGCCGGCGGGCATAGCCATATCCAGATCGGCCCGAAACTGATCGACCCGCCGGGGGAATGCCGGTCCAACCACGAGATGCTACAAGGGCTGGCCGGTCGGTTGGGCGCGAAGCATCGTGGGTTCGGGATGACGGCAATGGAGATCATCGACGCGACCCTGACGGCGTCCGGCCGCCCGGATGCGGCCACCGTGCTGCGGGAACGCTGGATCGACGTGATGCCGTCGTTCGAGGAGGCGCATTTCCTGAACGGATTCCCGACTCGCGACAAGCGCTTTCACTTCGCGCCCGACTGGGCGATGCTGGGGGATCGGCATGCCGCGATGCCGCGCTTGCCTGACCACATGCCGACGATCGACGATGCCGCGCCCGACCGTCCGTTCCGCCTGGTGACGGCGCCGGCACGCAGTTTCCTGAACACCAGCTTCACCGAAATGGCATCGAGCCAGAAGCGGGAAGGGCGCCCGACCGTGCTGGTCCATCCCGATGACGCGCGCCGCCTGGGTTTGGTGGATGGGGCGAAGGTCCGGCTGGGCAATGCGCGGGGCGAGGTGGTGCTGCATGCGCGCCTGGCCGAAGGGCAACTCCCCGGCGTGCTGGTCGCGGAAAGCGTGTGGCCAAGCGAATGTTTTGAAGGGGGCATCGGAATTAACGCGCTGACGAGCGACGATCCGGCGCCACCATTCGGAGGCGCGGTCTTTCACGACACATCCGTCTGGCTCCGCTCGGCCGTCAGCGAGGTTGCCCTGGCTGCGGAATAGGCGATTTCCCGCGTCGGCGGTTCAGGTCTCGTCCGCTCTGGCGTTCACACGTTGGAATGCGGCAGTTCCAGCACCGCGATGGTCCGCCCGTCGGCGCTGAGTGTCAGCGTGCCGCCATGCTGGTCGGCCAGAAGCTGGGCCAGGCTGAGACCCTCGCCCGGTTTCGGCCGGCCGTGAAACCCGTTGCCGTCGTCGGTGACGATCAGCCTGGTGTGGCGGTTCCGCTCCGTGTGCAGGCGGATTGCGATACGACCCCGGCGGCGGCGGCGCATGCCGTGCTTGACCGCGTTGCCCACCAGCTCATGCGCAACCCGCAGCACCGTCTCCCGGAGTTCGACCGGGCATTCCCCGCGAACCGACACGCCAACCTGGATCACCTGATCGGCTTCGCGCATCAGTTCCGTCAGATGGCCGCAGAGCGACCGCAGGCGATCCGTCATCGCTTCCGGCGCGCGGGTCAAGCCAAACAAGGCGTCGGAAATGGCGGCGGACAGATGGATGCGGCGTTCCAGTTGCTGGGCAATGGCCGCGCCTTCGGGGGTATCGCAAAGGCCGGGTGCATGAGCGATCAGGCCCATGATGCGTTGCAAGGCGTTCTTGGTGTGATGGCGCAACTGCCGCAGGTCGATGTCGTCGTCCGTCCCGATCCGCGTTGTGTTTGGTGCGTCATCGACGAAAAAATCGATGCCCGCGAACGACATGCCTTCCTTCGCGACGCCCGCGCGCGGCTGGGCTAGTCCGACGCGATTGGCTCCCTGGGTAGAGTCGGCATGAGAGATGGACATCTCTGGGTTCGTCCTTGCGAAGGCTGGCGCGAAGGTTTGGGCGAAGGCTGGGATGGATTGCCACCGTCCAGTGCGACTGGGGGAACGATATGTGGGAAAAAATCCCACGTCAACCGGGTTTTGGTTTTTGTGGGTATTTTTCCCACGCAATCGCTGCTATAGAATGGGAACCCTCCAAACCACGGCCCCGCCATGACCAACCCGCATCCATCCGCGCCGGCCCCGCCTGCCTCCCTTCTTCGGGCCGTTCGGCGTATGCTGCGACCGTTGGTCCGTCTGCTGATGAAGAACGGCATCACGTATCCTGTATTGTCCGATGTGCTGCGTGAATTGTTCGTGGATGTTGCCGTCAATGATTTGCTGACAGACCCGAAATCACGTACCGACAGCCGCGTCAGCGTCCTGTCCGGCGTGCATCGCAAGGAAATCCGCCGCCTGCGGGAAACGGAGGCGGAGGCCGATGCCACGCCGGAGATCGTCACCCGCAACAGCCTAATCATCGCCCGCTGGCTCGCCGTCCATGCGGGGTCCACCGATCAGCCGCTGCCACTGCCTCGTTCCGCACCGGCTGGACAGGCCAGTTTCGACGCGCTGATCGCGTCCGTCACCACCGATATCCGTCCGCGCGCCGTCCTGGACGACTGGATCAGCCAGGGCATCGTCACGGTCGATAACGACGACCGCGTGCACCTGAACGCCGCGGCCTTCATCCCTCAGTCGGGCGGGGAGGAGCAGTTGTTCTACTTCGCCCGCAATCTCCACGACCATATCGCGGCGGCGGCGGCCAATATCGGTTCGGTCGGGGCACCGCCGTTCATCGATCGCAGTGTCCATTACGACCAATTGAGCCCCGCCATGGCACGTCGTTTGGAGATTTCGGCGCGTGCGATTTCCACCCGGGCGATCATGGATATCAACCGGTTGGCCAGCGACCTGGTGAGCAGCGAGGCGGAACCGAGCGGCGATGACCCGGTCACCCGCCGGGTGAATGTCGGCGTCTATATCTTCGCCGAGAATGAGGGGGGGCGTCCGGGTCCGTGAGCCGGCGTATTCACCCATCATGGGACCGGGAGACGGATTTTCCTCGGATGAACGCTTTCCCTCTCCGTCATGGCCGGGCCTGACCCGGCCACCTGCCGCCGGGTTTGGTCCGACCACTGCAAACGTTGGAATTTCCGCCATTGAGCAGGCGGCCGGGTGAAGCCCGACCGTGACGGCCAGGGCGATGTCGGCACGCTCCCCCCACTCCAAGATGGATTTTCTCCGTCCAAGGACGACCCAGCGGTAGGGTGAATGCGGCAGGGTCCTGGAGCCGGTTTCAACCCGGGGCTTGTCACGATCGGGGCGACGGAGGAGCATTCGTCGAACGGCAGGACGGGTAGGGCGGACCAATGAAATACGATCTTTTGCTGACCGGCGGGGAGGTGATCGACCCCAGCGCGGGGCTTCGTGGCGTGATGGATATCGGCATCGCCGGTGGCAAGATCGCGGCGATCGCTCCGTCGCTGCCAGCCACCGACGCGCGCCGGACGATCAGTGCCAAGGGGCGGCTGGTGACGCCGGGTCTGGTTGATATTCACGCTCATGTGTTCGTCAACGGGCATGACATGGGTATCCACACCGATCAATGCTGCCGAGCGAGCGGGGTGACGACATTGTGCGATGCGGGGAGCACGGGGTCGTCGAATTTTGCCGGGCTGCGGCAGGTTCTCGACCATGACGTGCGGACCCGGGTGCGGGCATTCGTGAACCTGTCGGCGATCGGCATTACCGGCACGTCGCGCGGCGGGGAGTTGGCGCATTTCCCCTATGCCGACCCGGAAGGCTGCGCGCGCATCATTATGGAAAACCCGGACCTGGCGATTGGCGTCAAGCTGCGTTACGGGCCGGGCCTGGTGTGGGAATATTCTACCGAGCCGGTGAAGCTCGCCCGCAAGACGGCCGAAATGGCGGGTGGGGTGCCGATGATGATGCACATCACCGACTCGCCGATCCCGCTGCCGGACCTGATCGAGCATATGAAGCCGGGCGATATCGTTACCCACTGCTATCACGGCCGCGCGCACGGGATCATGGGGCAGGAGAAGCAGTTCCTGCTGAAGGAGGTGGTCGAGGCACAGCGGGCCGGCATCATCTTCGACTGCGCGCATGGCCG
>CAMBXJ010000284.1 GCA_945871455.1 Asaia bogorensis | reverse complement strand
CCAAGCCAGGTACGATACCAGGCGATTGTCTCGGTCAGGGCGTTATCGAGGGTCCAGGCGGGCCCCCAATCGAGCATCGTGCGGGCCTTGGCCGCGGAGAGATACTGCTGGGGAATTTCCGCCGTCGCCTGGCCCAGCACGATCGGCTTGATGTCGGCACGACCGGCCAGGAACAGGATACGCTCCACCAATTCGATCACCGATAGTGGTTGCTCCGCACTGAAATTAAACGCATGTCCGTGCAGCGCCGGATCGTCCATCCGTTCGGCGAGCAGCAGATACGCGAGGACAGCGTCGCGGACATAGATGTAGTCGCGCACCATGGTGCCGTCGCTGCGCAGAACGGGTTGTTCCCCGTTCAGGGCCCACCGAATTGTGCCCGGGACGATGCGGCTGAAATTCAGATCCCGCCCGCCGAAGAAGTTCCCCGCGCGCGTAATGCAGACCGGCAGCTTATACGTGGTGTGGTAGGTCTGCGCCAGGATATCGGTGCAGGTCTTCGACGCATCGTACGGGTGGCGGCCCTGCAGCGGCATGGACTCGTCATAGGGAAGCCGATCGACCTCTCCATATGCCTTGTCGGATGACGCGACGACGATGCGCTTCACTTGCTTGCCCAACTCCCGGCACGCGTCGAGGACATGCCAGGTGCCGCGGATATTGGCTTCGAACGTGGAACGCGGATTGCGGAACGCGGTGCCGACGATCGGTTGCGCGCCGAGATGCAGGACGGTATCGGCTTCATGTTCGTTGATCGCGCGCAGAACGGTCTCGTAATCCTCCAGCGCGCCTTGGACGGTGAATTGCGGCACGATTTCTGGATCGTCGCTGCCGAACCGGTGCGAAAGATCGCGCCTCAACCCGATGGTGGTGGCGCCCAGCCGGTTGAGTTCCTTGACCATCCAGGAGCCAAGGAAGCCGCTGCTGCCCGTGACGAAGACGCGTCGGTCGGCCCAGAACGCCGGATTTGTCTTGGCAACCATGGTCAGGCGGCGACCGGCTGTGGGTTGAGCCAGGGCAACTGACCGGATGCGAACAGCGCTTCCATCTCCTGTTGGTCCTTGTAGGTGTCCATGGATTTGAAGAAGCCCTGGTGGCGGAACGATGCCAGGCCACGTTCGGGCAGCAGGCGCGGGAACACGTCGCGTTCCAGGTTGTCGCCGCTCCAGTGATCGAAGATCGCCCGGTCCATCACGAAGAATCCGGCATTGATCCAGTATTCGTATAGGACCGGCTTCTCCCGGAAATCGGTGATGCGACCGCTGTCGTCCATGGACACGGTGCCATACTGAGACCGCAATGGCACGCAGGTGATCGTGCCCAGGGCACCGCTATTGCGATGGAAGGCGAGCAGGTCGTTCAGCGGCACGTCGCTCAGCCCGTCCGCGTAGGTCGCCATGAATGTCTCGCCGAGCATGTGGCGTAGGTTCCATATACGGCCGCCGGTATCCGTTGCGGCACCTGTATCGACAATTTCAACGTTCCAGCCAGTGGCTCGGTTGGCGAAATAGTCGGTAATGACTTCCTTGCGATAGCCAACGGACAGAATGAAGTCCGTGAAACCCTGTCGTGCATACAGTTCCATGACCCGCACGACCAACGGCTTGCCGCCAACTGGCATCATGGGCTTTGGCAGGTACTCGGTATAGGGATAGGCGCGCGTACCGGCGCCACCGGCGAGAATTACAACCTGCATGTCGAATGTTCCCGATTATAGATACGAAAAATTGTAAACGCGGTCGCCGGAGGTAAGGCTGCGACTGGACGACGATCTGGCAACGGCCGTGAAGGATCAGCGGCGTCGTCGTGTCCGATGACACCGCTAGCCAACGCGCCGCGAACCCACGAAGGACGCAGCCCGACGAGCGTGGTCCGGTTGATCCGCTTGACATCTGTATGCATCGATCGATCACGAGTTGGAGATGCATGATAACACGGGAACGTGCCCGCATGTCGCCTGGCAGGCTTGCGAACCATCACACGCATCTCAATGGTGAAATGGTGGCACAATCCATTACGCCGCTGATCATGACGGATTCCGTAACATTGATCCTGGGGCAGGACACGCCCCGCGCGAACGAAACTCCGATCCCGGCACCCCGGTTGTCAAGTTTCTTTATGTTGCACACAGCCTATCCAATCGAATCGCATCACCGAAATTGGTCGGTTCGGCTGTCCGCCGATCCACATAGCCTATACGGACACATTGATCCCCGGCGACGGTTAGCGCAATGACCAATGTCACGGCCCGGTAGGGCGCACGCCCCGGACCATTCCGGGCATGGGTGATGTCGGGACGTCGTGAATGCATGGGTGATGCTGATCCGATACGGCCGACCGACCACCAGGTCTGGACCGGTTGACCCATTAGGGGCCGCGCCACGATCGGGGACATGTCGCGGGGAAAACCGACGGCACCCGACAAATCACCGACTTGTCGAGTGCCGCCAAGCGTGGTTATGTGCGCACATGCAATATAAAGCCATCGACATCGTCGATCGCCTGCGTTCGGAACTTTCACCCCTACGCGGCCTGTGGAACAGCATTGCCTCCGATCTTGCGGCGTTGGGTGTGACCAGCCTCGCGGATTTGCGGGGCCGGTCCGCCGATGACCTCCTGCGGGCGTATTGCCGATTCGTCGATCGCCCGCTCGACCCGATGCTGCGACCCTGCTTTGTTTCCATCGTCTCTTTTGCCGAAACCGGCACCGCACGCCCATGGTGGTATATCCTGCGGGAGGAAGCCGAGCGGGACGGGCGGTCGGTCCTGTCCAGATCGGCGGCAGCCTGATCCTGTCCCGACGAGGGTGCGGAGAGGGGCCGGTCGCCTCTGGGTCGGTCACGACGAGGATAGGACCTCCCGCGGCGACAGAGGCGCAATGGGGCGGGAGGCCGGCGGCCACGTCCAGTTGGGGGGGCGGGCAAAGCACGCCAGACAAGCCGAAGGGTCCATAGTGGGCTCTTTGCATAGGCGACCGGGACGACGGCACGAAAGCCGTCGTCGAAAGTGCGCATGACCCGCGTCACGGATCGGGTTGTTTGCGCCGAACCGGGTGTTGATATGGCAACGTGCACCGTTATCGGTCCATTTCGTGCCTAGCCGCACGGCACCGCCATGACATGCGCGTGCAATCCAAGGCGTTGCTCAGATCAATACCGCGGGCCGTGGATGTCCGGTCCGCACCTGCCATGCCTTGGAGAGAAACATGCGCGGTTCCCGATGGCGCGGTCACCGTTGCGTGTCGTCAAGATCTCTCCCCTGATTTCTCGGCGGCCATCGCGGTCACGCGCAACCGCGGTCCATTTGCGTTTCCGCCGGTTTTGCGCCTTCATCCGACGAACCCGAAATGCCCAATCTGGAGCCCCCCGCCGATGCGCTACGGATTCTACCTTCCTACCCGTGGCCCCACCGCCACGCGTGACGGCGTCCTAGCCCTGGCGCGAGAGGGGGAGCGGCTGGGACTACATTCCGCCATGATCGCGGACCACATCGTTTTCCCGGTCGAAAGCGAGTCCGCCTATCCCTACACGATCGACCGCAAGCATCCCGGTGGCGGCGACGCGCTGGAAACCTTCTCGATTCTTGGCGTGGTGGCGGGTGCGACAGAAAAACTGCGCCTCGTCACGTCCGTGCTGGTGCTGCCCTATCGCAACCCGGTGGTGACGGCAAAAATGGTCGCGTCACTGGATGTCCTGTCCGGCGGGCGTGTCACCCTGGGCATCGGCGTTGGCTGGCTGAAGGAGGAGTTCGAGGCACTGGACAGCCCGGATTTCACCAAACGCGGTGCCGTGACGGACGAATGGATCGCGATCTTCAAGCAGCTCTGGAGTCAGTCGCCAGCCAGTTTCGCGGGCGAATTCTACTCCTATTCCAATATCCGCAGCGAACCCTTCCCGTTGCAGAAACCACACCCGCCCATCTGGGTCGGTGGCCACTCACGCGCCGCACTGCGTCGTACCGCGCGGCATGCGCAAGGCTGGCATCCGGTCGGTGCCATCGCTGCCTCGCCGCTGCCGCCGCAGGAAATGCGCGCGCATATGGACGCCTTGAAACGCATGATGGACGCGGAGGGGCGGGACTTCGCCAGCCTGACCATTTCCTACAAGGCGCCGCTCTACGACAGCGGCATCCCGGACCGTGACGGCACACGGCGCAGCTTTTCGGGCGGCGCGGAGGACATTGCCGGCGACATTCGCAGCTTCGCGGCCATCGGCGTGCAAGAACTGATCTTCGATTTTCGGGGTGAGTCCATCACCGAGAGCATCGAACGACTGCAACGCTTCGCCGCGGAGGTGATGCCGCTGGTCGGCGACTGACCGGTCCCGTCGGTCTGGTCGTCACGGCGGGTTTCGCCGGATTGTGGTTGCCCCGGCCATTTCCGGTTCCAGGACGCGCGGGTCTACTCCGCGTGCGGCCAGGAAAACCGGATGCTGCCGTTGCGCAACCCCTCCAACACGATATCGATCCCGCCGGATTTGATCATCCACTCCAGACGGTAGTCGCGATACTGACGCACTTTCGCACCGGAGCGGAAGGCTTCCACCGTCGCCGGCATGCGTGCGGCGCCGGCGGCATATTCCGCAAAGGTCGTGGCAACCGAAGGGCGCTGCAACAAGCGCTGATACCAACCCGCGAGGGCGCCGCCATCGGGAGGTCCCATGTCGTTCAGCACGGATCGGTGCATCAGTGGAGCGACCGCCACATCGGCCCAGCCAAACTTGGCGCCGCCGAACCAGTCCGCACCTCCCAGCCGCCCGGCAAGCCAATCATGAAGCGCCCTGGTCTGTTGGGTGGCGGCCGACAGCAGCGTGTCGGCGAGCGCACCGCTGGCCCGACCGAACGTCGTCACCTCGCCAAAGCCCCAGGTCACGGCTTCATACTGCGTGTCGCACACATCCTCCGTCATCCGAGCAGCCGCACGAGCCGCCGGTTCGCTCGGCAGCAACGGCGGATCGGGCCATTTTTCCTCAATGTATTCAAGGATGATGGTGGAATCGAATATCCGTGTCTGCCCGTCCACCAGGAGCGGGACTTCCGCGCGCGGGTTATCGAGGCCGAACGGTCCGTCAGTCCGCCCGGTCCCCAGGCTCTGCGGCCATTCAACGTCGAAGGCCACGGATTTCTCCCGCAGCGCGATCTTGATCTTCTGGGCGTAGGGCGAACCCGGCGCTTCATACAGCAGCATGGCGACTGACCTTGCGTTGCGTTGGAATGTTCATTCAGAACCGCCGTCGAAAAGACGGTATTGCGCGACCAACGTCAGCCCGGGCTTGGGCTGGCCGTCAGCTCAGCCACCGCTTGCGTCGTCGATAATGCTTCACGTCGCGGTAGCTCTTCTTCCCGGTCGTGGCAAGTCCGAGATAGAATTCCTTCACATCGTCGTTCTGACGCAGGGCGGCGGCCGAACCGTCCATCACGATGCGGCCATTTTCCAGGATATAGCCGTACTGGGCGTAGCGCAGCGCCATGTTGGTATTCTGCTCCGCCAGCAGGATGGACATGCCTTCCCGCGCGTTCAGACGCACGACGATCTCGAAAATCTCTTCGACCAGTTGCGGCGCCAGGCCCATCGACGGCTCATCCAGCAGCAGCAGTTTCGGCCGGCTCATAAGCGCGCGGGCGATGGCGACCATCTGCTGCTCCCCGCCCGAGGTCAGGCCGGCGGGTGATTTGCGCCGTTCCTTCAGGCGCGGAAAATACCCATAGCACCGCTCCAGATCCGCCAGCGCGGCGGCGCGCCCGTCGCGGCGGGAGAAGGCGCCGGTCAGGATGTTTTCTTCGACCGTCAGATGGGCGAAGCAATGCCGGCCCTCCATGACCTGGATGATGCCCTGGCGCACCAAGTCGGACGCGGTCAGCGTGTCGATCCGCCGCCCCATCGCCGTGATGCTGCCCTTCGTCACCTCTCCCCGTTCCGCTTTCAGCAGGTTGGAGATCGCCTTCAGGGTGGTGGATTTCCCGGCGCCGTTGGCACCCAGCAAGGCGACGATGC
>CAMBXJ010000283.1 GCA_945871455.1 Asaia bogorensis | reverse complement strand
TGCAAAAACCAGCGCATGTCGCCGGTCACGCTGTCGGCGCCGTCGCCACGACGAAACAGCCAGTAACGGCGGCCTTCTTCGTCCTCGACGCGGAAGTAATCGCGCACCGAGCGCAACTCCCCGTCGCGTTTCCACCATTCGCCGGCAATGCGCTCCGGCCCGTCGGCGTGGCGGACCCGGTGGCGGATGCGGCGCCAGGTAAAGGCGACGGGCGGATGGTCGGGCAGCAGCGCCATCGCATCCACCGGCTGTGGCGGATCCAGCAGGCGGACCGGGCGAGGCAAATCGGCGGGCCAATTTCCCCACCCGGGCGGGCTGGCGCGAGGCTTCATGGTTTGCCTTCCCGGTGGCGCTCCAGGTGAATCCAAAGCCGGCATCCGTCGAACCGAACGTTCCGGCACATCGCTTTCGACCGGAGCGTTGCGATAGACCCGTTCCGCGCCCAGTCGGTTGGCCAGCCGGTCCACCAGCGGGGAGATATCGGCCCCCGTCTGGTCGATCCCCGTCTGGTCGATCCCCGTCTGGTCGGCCCCCGTCTGGTCGGCCCCCGTCCGGTCGATGTTGGTCAGCCGGACCGCCGATTGGGCATAGGCCAGCCTATCGGCGTGCGGCACCACCAGACGCATCGCCTCGACCCCCAGGCCGGGATCGACCCGTTCCAGCCGTTCATCCAGCATGCGGGCCAGATGGCGCGCATCGCGGGACGGGCGGGCGGTGCCGATGCGGATGGATTGGATGGAACCGTCCACACGTTCGAACAGCAGATCCAGCCGGCGCGCGCCCTGGCCGGATTTTTCCAACGCTTCACACACCATCGCGGTCAGGCGGGCGATCACCGTGGCAAAGGCTTCGGCCGTCAGCAGCGGCTCCACGAATGTGAGGCGCGCCTGTGACAGGTCGGGGGGGATGGAGGGGACGATCGGCTCGAACACCGTGCCCATCGCCTGGTCCAGCCGCGTGGCCACCATCACACCGAAGCGGCGCGCCAACGGGGCGCTCGGCAGGATGGCGAGTTCTCCGACCGTCTCGATCCCCAGCAGGCGCAGGCCCTCGACGATTTTGCTTGGAAGGCGCAACGACTCGATGGGCAGGCTGGCAAGGGCGGTGGCCTGGGCCTGGATCGGCACGATCGTGACAGACGAAGTCCCGGATGTTCCCCGGGTCGTCCCTTCTGACGTCCCTTCTGGTGCCCCTGGGGGCGCTTTTCCGAACCGCGCCACCGCATGCGCGGCCCCGGGCGTATCGGCGATCGCGGCGCGGGCGTTCAGACCCTGGGCCAGCAGGCGGGTGGTCAGGTCGCGCAGCAGCGCCGTCTCTCCGCCATGCAGATGGGCGCTGCCGGTCACGTCGATCCATATCCCATTGGGCCGTATCCCATCGGGCCAGATCCCATTGGGCGGATCGACCGAGACCAAGGGGGCGTAGCGCAGGCACCACCATGCCATGCGTTGCAGCGCCGCGGCATCGCCGGCCGGGTCGGCTTCTCGCACCACCAGCCCCGGAACCATGGCCTGGGCCTGCGCCAGGGTCATGCCCGGATGCAGCCCTTGCGCCGTTGCCGCCGCATCCGCCGCGGCGATCACCCGGCGTCGGCCGTCGTGCCCAGTCGTGACCAAAGGGGATGTCGTCCCCGACGCATCAGGCGGAGCGGCGTTCTGCTTGTGCAACCGATCCGTGGCGAATGTCGGCAACCAGAGCGAGATGACCCGTCGCATCGCACGCCTCCACGATCCAGGACCCCGGCTCTCCGCCGCGGCATCTTGTCAGTTCCAGTCGCCAGCGTGCCCGTCCCAGCCCGGGGGTGCCCAGCCGGGGGGTGCCCAGGTCGGGGGTGGCCAGGCCGGGGATGGAGGGCGCGTGCGGCAGCGCGGGGGGAGAGGGCAGGGACACCACTCGCCATCGCGTGATCGCGGCGGTTGGTTCGGCCAGCACCGGGTCGTCGAACCCCTGGCTGCGGCGCAACACCATGGCCAGCACACCGCTCTGCTCCGCCGCCAGTTGCAACCGGCGGGAGGCGATCAGGGTCAGGCGGCCGGCGACTTCCCCCACCACCGCGGCGAGACCGGCATGGCGCAACCCTTCTTCCATCGCCGGCAGCACATCCTTGCCGGCTTCGGCGAAGATCACCCGATCGGGGTGCAGGCCAACACCGGCGAGACCGGGGGCAAACAGATCGGCCTGACGCAGCACCCACAGGACCGGCCCGGGCAGACGAGCGAGCAGGCCGGCGATGAACAGGGTGGCCGCGGCCCCGTATTCGGTATCCGGGCCGGCGCCCACGGTTTCATGCAGGGCGCCCAGCCTCAGGCCGCCGGCCGGCAGAGCCTGGTCGATGGCGGCAACACCGAGTGGCAGGGTGCTGTTGGGGCGGGTGGCGGCGGCCCCATGCTCGATCCGCGCGATTTTGGCGCGCAGGTCGTGCAGGACGGCCGAGCGGAGGGGCTTGGGGGGGAGCGAGCCAAGGGGAGGTGGGTTAAGGGAGACCGTAAGGAACATAAGACGAACATAGGGATAAAATCGTCGTCGAGTCGAGTCGAGAATTCAGGTGTAGGTCGAAAATCGGATATGGGGCCGGTCAGGCGGCTGTCGGTTCCATGACGATAGCGCACTCCATGGATTGTGGGTAAATAGTCCTTCTCTCTATGGCCGAAGCTCCAGATCCTCCGTGTCCCGGTGCCGCTGTGGGGAGGCTTGTGGCGGATGATCGCGGATGGGGACGCCGCCCGGTTTGGGCAGGACCGGTCGGAACCGACGTTCGGGTCCCGGCGCCGGGACCGTCCTGTTACAGAGCAACCTTCATGTGCATATCGAATGCCTCATAATCCGCGCGCACACCGGCCTTGTCCCGTTCCAGCAGGTCCGCGGCCTCCAGGGCCTCGACATCCTCATGAACACGGCGATAGTCGCGTCCGAGCGCTGCCGCCAGGGCGTGGATCGTCCTTGCGGGGTTCCGATGGAGATGGCGGAGCAGTTCGAGCCGTTTGGGGGAGAGCCGCAGCCTCGATAGAGTATTATCAGCGGTGGGATTAGCCGACAAATTTATGGCTTGAATTGCCATAAACCTGCCTGATGCGCCCCCCCCTGCGCGGACCCTATGGGCCATACGGCAAACCCGCCCCTCGGTTGCGCCAAACCACCGTCCGCGTTACCGCTACCGTGCCCTAGATCAGGAACCCAGCCGATGTTGCGACCGCTCGCCCTCGCCGCCCTGTTGTTCGTTTCCGCCACCGCCATCACCACTGGCACCACCACCGCCGCCCAGGCCGCCACGCTGGACACCGTGCGCCAGAAGGGTGCCGTAACCTGCGGCGTGAATGTGGGTCTGGGCGGGTTTTCCCTGCCGGACAGCCAGGGCCAGTGGCGCGGGCTGGATGTGGATATCTGTCGCGCGGTCGCCGCGGCGGTGTTCGGGGATGCGACGAAGGTGCGCTACCAAGGGCTGACCAGCGCCAACCGCTTCACCGCGCTGCAATCGGGGGAAGTCGATATCCTCTCCCGCAACACCACCTTCACCTACCTGCGCGACGTGACCATCGGCCTGCGCATGGCGGCGGTGAATTTCTATGACGGGCAGGGCTTTTTGGTGCGCAAGAGCGCCAATGTGAAGACCGTGAAGGAACTCGCTGGCGGCACGGTGTGCATGCTGCAAGGCTCCACCCATGAAATGAACATCATCGACTGGATGCGCCAGAACAAGGTCGAGATGAAGACCATCCTGCTCGACACCACCGACGTGCTGATCCAGGCCTTTGTGGCCGGGCGCTGCGACGCGGCGTCGTCGGACAGTTCCAACCTGGCCTCGATCCGCGCCACCGGCGTGGGCAAGCCGGACGATTACACGATCCTGCCGGAACGCATCAGCAAGGAGCCGCTGGGCCCGATGGTCCGCCGAGCCGACGACCAGTGGCTGGACGTGGTGCGCTGGACCATGATGGCGATGATCGAGGCCGAGGAACTGGGCGTGACGTCCGCCAATGCCGACAAGATGCTGGCGGAAAGCACAAGCCCGGCGGTGCAGCGCCTGCTGGGCAAGACCGGCGAGTATGGCAAGCTGATGGGCGGGCTGGACAACGCCTGGGCGCTGAACGTGATCAGGCAGGTCGGCAACTACAGCGAAAGCTATGAGCGCAATGTCGGCATGGGCAGCCCGTTGAAGCTGGATCGCGGACCGAATGCGCTGTGGACCCAGGGCGGGTTGATGTATGCGATCCCGTTCCGTTGAGCGCTTGCGCTCACGGGGCTGATCTTGAGCGGGACGCTCACGCGGGAAGCTTGAGCGGGACGCTCACGGGGGATTTTGATCCGTCACGAATAACAAACCGGAGGACGTGCCTTGAGACTCGGAATTGTCGCCATCCCGCGGCGCCTGTCGGAAACCGACGCGCGCCCGATCATCGACCAACTCGTCGACGTCGCGCAGAACGTCGAGAAACTGGGCTTTCACGGCCTGTGGGTCACCGATGCCTTCGCCCGTGGCTGGCCCACCCTGGACCCGCTGGTGCTGTTGGGTGCGCTGAGCCCCGTCACCAAGACCATCGAATTGGGCACCTGCGTCGTGCAGATCCCGCTGCGCCATCCGGTGGAGCACGCCCATCGCGTGCAGACCCTGCATTTGCTGTCCGGCGGGCGGCTGCGGTTCGGGGTCGGCAGCGGCTCCACCAAGCACGACTTTGACGCGGTGGAAGCGGATTACGAGAAGCGCTTCAAGACCTTGCCGGCGTATCTGGACGTGATGCAGCGCACCTGGAAGGGAGAGGGCGTGTACGGCCCGGCGATCTCGGTCTGGCCGGGCACGGAAGGCGGGCCGCCGGTGATGCTGGGGGCGTGGCGCAGCCCACGCTGGATCAACCTGGCGGCGCATCACTGCCAGGGCTGGATCGCGTCCGGCATCCATGGTTCGTGGGAGGACCTGGAGATCGGCACGAAGATGTATCGGGAAGCTGGCGGCAAGCGGGCGATCGTTGCCAATATCTTCACCGATCTGCGACCGGAGGGTCAGCGCGGGCCGATGTTCGACCATGCGAAGATCAACCTGTATTGCACGCCGGCCGAGGCGCGGGACAAGTTGAAGCGCCTGGAAGACCTGGGCTTCGATGACGCGCTGCTGGTCTGCCCGGACAGCGATCCGGCGCAGTTGGAGGCGATGCGGGGGCTGTTGTAGGGGGTGTTGCCTGTCCTTATGTCAGGACAGGCTCGCTATTGGTGGTCGGGGGAAAAGCTGACACCCATGCGATGTCGAGGTGTGTCACGCTTATCCGCCGAGCGCGATCAACGGCCGATGGAGTGATCATTGGGAGGTACCCCATGGACTGGCAGGATTGCCCGGACGTTGAACGGATCCCCGGTAAAGTCTCAGCACGCGGATTCTCGCGGATGGGGTCATCGACAACGCCGAACAAGGGATGACGCCGGACGAACTGGCGTCCGAGATATTTCCCGGCCTTGGCGTCGAGCGGGCGCGCCGCGTCATTGCGTTTGCTCGTCGCCATGCACCGCATCCTGCTTGATGAGAATGCACCGGCGGCGTTGCGCCATCTGATTGGTGGGCACGAGGTTTGTCCCGCCTATGGGATGGGGTGGTCGGGTCTGGCAAACGGCGAACTGATCGCGGCCGCGGAGGCTGATGGATTTGCCATTCTGGTCACGGCCGACCGTAACATTCGCTACCAGCAGAATCTGACCAACCGGTTGATGACTCCCCCTACCTTCTCTCCGACCCCGCGAAATACAACGCCGGGTCCGACGCCCGCACCCGCGCTTCCGGCAGCCCCAGTTCGCGGCGCACGATATTGGTGCCCTCCACCAACGAGACGCATTTGTAATAGGCGATGCGCCGGCTCAACCCCTCCCGCCCGAAGCCGCAATCCGTCGAGATCACCAGCCGCTCCGGCGGAATGAATTCCAGCGCTCGGCGGATCAGGCTGGCCACGTATTCCGGCGGTTCCACCACCGTGTTGCAGTGATTCACCACGCCGATGCCGATCTTCTTGTCGGTC
>CAMBXJ010000282.1 GCA_945871455.1 Asaia bogorensis | reverse complement strand
CTCGCCTGCTGCCATAGGCGGTTCATGTCGATGCGCCCCCGCATGCTGGCGGTCATCCGGTCGCCCAACTCAGCCTGGAAGCGGCCGATCTCCGCATGCCAATGACGCAAACTCGGCGCCTCCGGGTCGGCCCAGCATTTGATCGCGTGTGTCAGGATCAGGCGCATGAAACTCTTCACGTCGTTGAGCTGGCTGAGACCCAAGTCCTCAATCTCCTCAACGATATTCGACAAATCCAGGTCGTTGGGCAGGTCGCGCCGACCCGCCAGGGCGCGCAGGACCGCGGCCTGTTGCTCGGACCATGCCAGAATGTCGGTGTCGTAGAGATCAACGTCGGCCATGACCGCCTCCTGCCCTCCTGCATAGGAGCATCGCCACGGTGCGGGCAACGACCGGCAGCCCGCACCGAAGCCCTATTTCGCCGGGCGCAACCCCATCGCGTGGGTCTGTTCATCGGCCCTGGCGTCATAGGTAAACCCCTTCCGGGTCGCCCAGGTGTTGATCGTGAAGTAGACCGGGATCACCCCCATATCCTCCACCGCAATCTCCGCCGCTCGGCCGTAAAACTCATTCCGCTTGTCGAAATCCAGGGTTTGCAGAGCCTTTTCCAAGGTCTCGTCGAAAGCGGAGTTCGACCAGCGGCCACGGTTGGACGGCCCCATGCCCTTCTTGGCGTCGTAGGTCGCCATCAGCGCCACCAACGGAGACGATGGATCCCCCGTCCCCACCCAGCCGGACAGGAAGGCGCTGAAATCCAGCTTGCTGCCGCGGCTGAACAGAATGGCGGCGGGCATGGTCTGCACGTCGGTCTTGATGCCGATCCGGGCCAGCATCTGCCCGACCGCCTGGGTCACCTGGGCATCGCTCGGGAAGCGGTCATTGGACCCGGCCAGCACCAGGCTGAACCCATCACCCCAGCCGGCCTCTTTCAGCAGTTTCTGCGACAGCACCGGATCATAGGCATCCGGTTTCAGGTTCGGACTGGCGCCCGGCAGGCCTTGGGGCGTGTATTGCGCGGCGGGACGAGCCTGACCGCTCAACAACCGCTCGGTCAGGGCATCGCGGTTGATCGCATGGCTCAATGCCCGCCGCACCCTGGGATCGCGCAGCGGGTTGCGGTCCATCTTTTGGCCGTTGATGTCGGCGACGCCGGGGGACACATCCCGCGCGGAATCGAGATGCAGGTAGACGATGCGGATGGAATCGCATTCATGCAGTGCCAGACCGGCGGTCCCGGCCAGGCGGGCGCGGTCGACACCTGGCACGCCCTCCATCAGGTCCACCGCGCCGGACAGCATCGCCGCCACCCGGGCGCCATCGTTGGGGATCGGCTTGCGGATCACCCGGTCCCAAGGTTCGACACCCCGCCAATGGTCGGGGTTCTTGGCCAGCACGACCTGGTTCCCGGCGATCCATTCCACGTATTTATAAGGACCGGTGCCGATCGCCGCGACGCCGCTATTGAAGTCGGAGCTGACCCTCCCCTCGACCGCCTTTTTCGACACGATCGCGATCGAGGCCATGTCCACCGGCAAGGTCGGCGCCGGACCCTTGGTGCGGATGCGGATGGTCAGCGGATCGACCACCTCGGTACCCGCGATCAACTTCGTGTATTGGGAGTACGACGACGGACTGTTCGGCACGTTGGGCGCCCGGGCCAATGAAAATGCCACATCGTCGGCCGTAAACGGCGTGCCGTCGTGGAACTTCACGTTGGGCCGCAGTTTGAACTCCCACACATCCTCGGCGATCGCCGTATAGGACACCGCGAGCGCGGGGTGCAGCCGGGTGCGAGCATCGGACCAAACCAGCGAATCGTAGATATGCCGCCAGACCGCCGTGTTGGGCGAATAGACGTGGTAGTGCGGGTCGATCGAGCTGACGTCCGTGCGGATCGCCATCTTGACCTCGGCCGCCTGGACTGAAGCGATGGGCAGCACGCTGCCGCCCGCACCGATCAGCGACAACGCCACGGCCAAGCCCGCCACACCCATATGGCGGGAGGGATGCCTCGGCTCGCCCATCGGGGTCAGCGCCCCTTCCAGACCGGTTTGCGCTTCTCGAAGAACGCCTCCCGCGCTTCCTTGGCGTCTTCCGATTTTGACAGGGCGACCGTCATGCCCTGCTCGAACCGGTAGCCGTCCCGCGGCGGCATGTGCATCGTCGTGTTCATCGACAGCTTGGCGTAGTTCATCGCCAGCGGGCTTTTTGACGCGATTTCGGTGGCGATCTTCATCGCTTCCGGCATCAACTGGTCCAGTGGCACGCAGCATTCGACGACGCCTGTCCGGTAAAGTTCCTCGGCCGGGACGCGCCAGCCAGTATAGAACATCCGTCGGGCACGCGAACGGCCGAAGAATTGTTGCAGCATGGCCGCCCCGCCCATCAGCCCGATATCGATCTCCGGCATGCCGAACACCGCGTTGTCGGACGCCAGGATGATGTCGCACGCCGCCACCAGACCGAACCCGGCGCCCAGGGCGGGGCCGTTGACCGCGGCGATGACGGGCTTGGAGCATTCATGGATGGAATTGAACAACTCCCGCCCATGCCGGTTGAACGACCAATACTCGCCCGGCTCCCCGCTGGACGGCCGCGTCTTCATGTCGGCGCCGGCCGAGAACATCTTGCCGATCCCCGTCAGGATCACCACCCGCACGTCGGACCGGTCGGTGAAGCTGTCGAACGCGGCGGTGATCTCCTCCCGGAACGGCGTATTCTGCGCATTCACCGGCGGGCGGTCCATCACGACGGTCGCGATATAGTCTTGCACGGTGACCTTGAGTGAGTCTGCCATGACCTTGTGTCTCCCGGTTGGTGTTCTTGCGGCTGTTGCCATACCCTGTAGCGCCGCACGCTACGAAACGAGGCGCCCCCGCGCAAGAATGGTGCATGAGCAAGCCCCCGGGGACCCCAAAGGGACGCGCCCCGAAGGGACACCCCCCAGGGGACACGCCCCAGGGGACACCCCCGAGGGAAAGAACCCCAGGGCAAAACCCCCAGGGCAAAACCCCAGGGCACACCAGCGGACGACCATGTGACGAAAGGATAGGGCTGTGTCTATTTTTGAGCAGGACCTGGGTCGCGCCGCGGCCAATTACGTGCCGCTGTCTCCGGTGTCGTTCCTGACCCGGACGGCCGGCATCTACGGCAACCGGCTCGCGGTGGTGCATGGGGAGCGGCGCTACACCTACGCCCAGTTCCTGGACCGATCGCGTCGTCTGGCCTCCTCCCTGGCCCGCGCCGGGGTCGGCAAGGGCGACACCGTCGCCATCATGGCGCCCAACACGCCGGAAATGCTCGAAGCCCACTACGCCGTCCCCATGCTGGGCGCGGTGCTGTGCTGCATCAATATCCGTCTGGACAGTGCCGCGATCGGCTTCATTCTGGGCCATTCGGAGGCCAAGGTCGTCCTGGTCGACCGCGAGTTCGCCGCCGTCATGGGCCCCGCCGTGACCCAGGCCGGCACCAATCCGCTGGTGGTCGATATAGAGGACGACCTGGCGCCGCCCGGTCCTCGCGTCGGGTCCGCGTCCTACGAACCCTTCATCGCGGCGGGAAGCCCCACTCATCCGGTCAACCTGCCAGACGATGAATGGCAGGCGATCGCGTTGAACTACACGTCGGGTACCACCGGCAACCCGAAGGGCGTGGTGGCGCATCATCGCGGCGCCTATCTGAACGCCTGCGCCAATGCGCTCACCTTCGGCCTGTCGCCGCGCAGCGTCTATCTGTGGACTCTGCCGATGTTCCACTGCAACGGCTGGACCTATACCTGGGCGGTGACGCTCGCCGGCGGGGTGCATGTCTGCCTGCGCCGAGTGGACGCCGCGCCGATCTTTGCCGCCATCGCCGCGCTCGGCGTCACCCATATGTGCGGCGCGCCCGTGGTTCTTTCGATGCTGATCCATGCGCCCGCCGAAGCCCGAACCAGCTTCTCCCAGACGGTCAACATCGCCACTGGCGGCGCGGCCCCCCCGTCGGCCGTGATCGCGGGGATGGAGGCGATGGGATTCGCCGTCACCCATCTGTACGGCCTGACCGAAACCTATGGCCCGTCCACGGTCTGCCTGTGGCAGCCGGGGCTGGAAGACCTGCCCATCGCCGAGAAATCCGCCTTCATGGCGCGACAGGGTGTGGCAACGCCGATGCTGGAGGAAGCGGCGGTGATGGACCCCGCCACCATGACCCGGCTGCCGGCGGACGGCACATCCATGGGCGAGCTGATGCTGCGCGGCAACACCGTCATGAAGGGCTATCTAAAAAACCCGACCGCCACCGACGAAGCCTTCGCCGGCGGCTGGTTCCATTCCGGAGACCTGGCGGTGATGCACCCCGATGGCTACGTGGAGATCAAGGACCGGGCCAAGGACATCATCATCTCGGGTGGGGAGAACATCTCCTCCCTGGAGGTCGAGGAGGTGCTGTACAAGCACCCCGCCGTGATGGAAGCCGCCGTGGTGGCGCGTCCGGACGAGAAATGGGGCGAAACCCCGCATGCATTCGTAACCCTGAAACCGGGCGCCACGCCTGTCACCCAGGCGGACATCGTCGCCTGGTGCCGGCAGCACCTGGCGCACTACAAATGCCCGCGACATGTCTCGTTCGGGCCATTGCCCAAGACATCCACGGGCAAAATACAAAAATTCGATCTGCGGGCGCGGGTGATCGAGACGCAATAAGACGACGCGCGCAAATAATTGCTTCAAGTGGATGCGCCGGCCCTCACCGTCATCGCCAGGCCCGACCCGCCAGCCCTGCGCACAAGCCTTCATCTCCCGCTCGACCGAGCGTTGTCCCCCCAGGCAATCCCGCGCGCACCAACGGCGGGACCAGGCCGCGGGATGCGAAGAATGCAATTTGTTGCAGACGTTCACGCGATCTGCTTTCGCATTAACGGATCGCTCACGTTCAAGTGATAGCCTGCGGCTACCAAGCCAGTGCCGGGACGACAACGGCACAACAAATCGATCGGGTCCTCCGCGGGAGTTACCAAAAATGACAATGGTCGAGCAGGTTCGCGAGCATGCGGACACGGCCTGGGAGACTATGCGAACCCACTCAATTCCCCCAACACCACGCAACTACGAAGTTTGGTATGCCTATTCGGGAGCGGAAAAACCGCAACTGACCCAGCGTATCGACGCGCTGCTGCGGTCCGGACAGCCGTTCTCTCCCGGCATCCTGGATGAACTCTATCGGGCTTTTTTTGCCGCGGCGGTCGATGTGGCGGATATCCGGGAGGGGTCCAGCGAGTTGCAGCAGATCGCGTCCGAGATGGCCGACCGGGTGACCGCCGATCGCGCCGTGGTGGACACACTGGGCCGGGCGTTGGGCGGGTTTTCCCATGCCGCCCGGTTGGCGCCCAGTCCGCTGGATTTGCGCAAGGCGGCGGCAACTCTGGGCGATGCGTCGACCCAGGCCAGCGATCGGTTGCAGGCTCTGGAGCAGTTGTTCAGCGCTTCCGTGCAGCGGATCACCGACCTGAAGACCAAGCTGGTGCAGGCCGAGCAGATCGCGACACGGGATGCGCTGACGGGGCTGGCGAACCGGCGGATGTTCGATTCGGCGCTGCTGCGCGCGGCGCAGTCCGCGGCGGTGGAGAAAGCGCCGATGTCGTTGTTGCTGCTCGACATCGACCACTTCAAGAAATTCAACGACACCTATGGCCATCCGTTGGGCGACAACGTGCTGCGGCTGGTCGGGCGGGTGCTGATGGATCACATCAAGGGGCGCGACACCGCGGCGCGATACGGCGGTGAGGAGTTCGCGATCATCCTGCCGGGCGCGGATATCAATGGGGGCGTCACCGTGGGCGATCAGGTCCGATCGATCATGGAGCGTCGACCGATCATGAACCGCACGACCGGCCAAAGGCTGGGCGTCGTCACATGTTCGGTGGGCGTCGCGCAGTACAGGCTTGGAGAACCGGTCGGCGAACTGGTCAGCCGAGCGGACCAGTCGTTGTATCGGGCGAAGCGGGAAGGGCGGAACAGGGTCTGC
>CAMBXJ010000281.1 GCA_945871455.1 Asaia bogorensis | reverse complement strand
CGCTTTTCGGCCTTTGGCATTCCCTTGCGGCATTCCCCGCGGGATTTGCACAATCCGCGCATCCGGGTCTAGGATGATACCTACCAGTAAGCCTTCGCCAGCAAGGAGCGGGACGACCATGAAGTACAATCGGATTTCAGCCGACTGCCATCTCGATATGCCCTGGATGCCGCCGGCATTGTTCACCTCGGAATCGTCGGCTCACCTTCGCGATCGCATGCCCTATGTGGCAGACACCCCGGACGGCCCGCAATGGGTCACCAAGTCCGGCGCCAATTTCGGCCTGCTGAACGGCGTGGGCCCGGGCGGCGCGAAGCTGGTTCCCGGCCAGAACAAGCGCGTCGACATCATGGCCGAAACCGGCATGTTCGCGGACGGCAAGATGGGCCTCCCCGAAGCCAGAACCGCCATCCAGCGCCCGTCTGACCCGCATCTGCGCGTCAAGGAGATGGAACGTGACGGTGTCGACGCCGAAGTGATCTTCGGCATCCTGGGCGGCGCGTCCAAGATGCAGGATGTCGAAGCCGCCAACCACATGCTGGAAATCTACAACAACTGGCTGGTGGATTTCGTCAAACCCTACCCGGATCGCATGATCGGCCTGGGCTGCATCCCCTACGGCGACGTGGAAGCGGCGACGAAGGAAGTCTATCGCTGCGCCAAGTTGGGCCTGAAGGGCCTGGAACTGTCCTGCTCCTGGGACATGGACCCGATGTGGCACCCGGTGTGGGAGCCGATGTGGAAAGCGGTTTCGGACGTGCAACTGCCGCTGCATTTCCACACCTTCCCGACCACGGCGCCGTCCGCGCGCGAAATGACCTCGGCCCAGGTGCGGCGCGCGGCCATGTTCACCGGCGTGTCGTCGTTCCAGATGGGGCTGATCCACATCCTGGCCGCCATGATGGGCGCGGGCGTGTTCGAGCGCTATCCGAACCTGCGCGTGTCCTTCGGCGAAAGCGGCATCGGCTGGATCCCCTACGCTCTCGATCGTATGGATTTCGAGTTCGAGGACCGGTTCCGCGACCTGATGAAGCTGAAGCCGTCCGAGTATTGGCAGCGCCAGTGCAAGGCGACGTTCCAGTATGACGTCATCGGGCCGAAGCTGATCGGCACCAACAACCTGATGACGGTGGACACCCTGATGTGGGGGTCCGACTACCCGCACACCGACGGAATCTGGCCTGAGTCGACCAAGTACATCGATGAACAGTTCGCCGGCCTGTCCGCCGAGGACATCCGCAAGATCACCTGCGACAACGCGGCGAAGTTCTACAATCTGACGAACTGAGCCTTCACGCACAAACGCCGCCCCCGTTTCGCTGATGCGGGACGGGGGCGTTTTTGTTTTCCGAAGGACCGATTGAAACCGCGCCAGATGTGCCATGTTCGTTCCTGCCATCGTCAGTCAGAGTTGTCCGACGGTTGCCATGAGCCCTGCATAGCGGCCCGACAGACCGAAATCGCGCGTCCATGACAGGGATTGCACCGCGGCGCATAGGCTCATAACAGCAACCGTTCGTCACGAAACCATAATCGGGAGCCAGGAATGCTGAACAACGACGTGCAGGCAAGCCACCAGCATGGGCTGCAATGCGGGTGCCTCGGACGACGCGGAATGTTCGCCTCGCTTGGCGCATTCAGTGCCCTGGGACTGATCGGTTGCAGTGCCCCGGCCGCACCGCCCACACCCGCCACACCGGCCGCTATCCAGCCGCTGACCAAGGCGCAGCGCGATGCCATGACACCCGACGACGTCATCGAAAAGATGAAGCGCGGCAACGAACGCTTCCGGGCAGGATCCAGCAAAGACCGGGATTGGCAGGTTCAACAGCGCATCACCGCCGAGGGCCAGTCCCCGATGGCGGTCCTGCTGAGCTGCATCGACTCACGCGCCCCCGCCGAAATCCTGTTCGACCTGGGCCTGGGGGACATTTTCAACAATCGGCTTGCCGGCAATGTCGTCGATCCGGCCGTGCTGGGCGGCATGGAGTTCGCCTGCAAGCTCGTTGGCGCCAAGGTCGTCCTGGTTCTCGGCCACACCGCCTGCGGCGCGGTCGCGGGTTCGATCGCCGGCGCGAAGCTCGGCAACCTGACTGGGCTGCTGGCGAAGATCCACCCCGCCGTCGCGGCCACCAAGTTCACGGGTGATCGCAGCGCCAGCAACGCCGCCTTCGTCGATGCCGTTGCGCGCACCCATGTCGGGCTGACCATGGCCGGTATCCGCAAAAACAGTCCGGTGCTGGCCGGCCTGGAAAAGGACCGCAAGATCAAGATCGCCGGGGCGATGTACGACATCGGCAGCGGCGCCGTGGAGTTCCTGAGCTGACCGGCTGAAACGACACCGATTCGCCGGCGGTCCCAGTCGGACCGCCGGCGTTGGCTAAACCGGCGCCAACCAGACTGCCTCCCGCGCGCGGGCAGGACCATCTTGCGTTGGCGCGCACGCTCCCGGCGCCGCGGGACCGTGCCCCGTTCCTGACCGTGCGGACCGCCGCGGATTACCCGCCCGGGCTTGCCGCGCGCCGCGCGCGCACGCATGGTGCGGCCCGTTTCCACCCCCCTGATCTCCATCATGGATCGCAACGGACCAAAGCATGGTTACCCGCAGTGGCTTTTCCCGCCAACGTACCCGTCACCGGCGACAATTCTGGGGACGCGCCATCCTATGGTTCGGCATCGCGGCCGTGTTCGTGGGCATCGGATACTCGTCCTACCGCTCGGGGACCCTGCTCGCGCGCATGGAAGTCAGCGGGTTGGAGGATGAAATTCGCCGCCTGAGCAGCCAGGCAGAAGGGCTGCGGGTCGAAAACGATCGCCTGCGCCTGGACCTGTCGCAGGTTCGCCAGGCGGCGGACGGGATGAAGCGGCGCTATGACACCGACGTGCCCAGCGGCGGCATGGCAACGCTGGTGTCGCTGATGCGGGAAAGGCTGGGGGCAGGCGTGCGGGACGACCGCATGGCGCAGGTGCTGCGAGAGGCGGAGAACACGCGCCCGTGTGAGGGGCGTTTCATCCGCAAGCGCTTCGCGATCCATATCGCCGGACAGGGACCGGAAGAGGCGATCACATTGCTGGAAGGCCTGATCCAGGTCTCGGCGTCGGCCCCAGCGAGCGGGGAGGACCCGGCCAAGGCCGCGACCGTCACGATTTCCCGCGCCTGGGCGACGCAGCCGATCAAGGTCACGGGGATGCCGGTGCGCCAGTCCATTCCGCTGAACAACGCGGAACTGCGCCTGGTGGTGGAGGCGAGTGAGCTGCGGGGATACGGCACCGCGACATTGAGCCTGTGCGGGCGAGGATAAAACCCGTCGCGTGTTCCAGCCGCGATACGCCGGAGTGAAATGAAACTACATCGGCCTCCGCCGGGACCCAGACGCGCTCGGAACCAGGCGACCGCCGCGTCCGATGCGGCATCGAAGCCGGCCGTATAGGCATCGAAATGACAGAACCGGCACACAGGTGGGGTCCGTGGCAAGAATACCGTCACAATGATCAATGGATAAGACTCGCTCCCCCGCCTTGGAAAGCAGTCGCGCAAAGTGGAGGCGATGTTGCCTTACCTGGAGCGGTAGAATTGAATCGGCTCGACGAAGAACCTCCAGGGCGGATGCAGGGTCATTCGCCTTTTCCAGCAACCCGGCCAGAAATTCGGCGATGTCCGCGTCGCCCGGGTCGGCGGTATGGGCAGCATGTCCGATGGCGATTGCGGTGTCGTTGTCACCCGCGGCGACATGCAACCGCGCGCTTTCGATGGGCAGATCGACATCCGCTTCGGTTCTCCTGGCGGCGTCCGGCCGATGGAGGGGTAATGGAGCCCGGATCACGAGCCAGCGACACCCGCGCCAACAGCCGGCCTGATGAGACTCCCTGGCAAGGGCCGACACCGGGTGCGTGCATCCTCGACTCAGGCTTCGCGCGACATGAAGTTGGCCCGGTTTGATGGATTAGATACGCGCTCTGCGCCATGCCCGGACAAAGGCGAGCGCAAGCGTGACAACCGCGACGATAGTCAGGACAGGAGAGCCAGCCAGGGAGCGACCCACCTCAGATGATTTCGGCGTATTGTCAATACCGGACGTGGTTTGGTGAAGTGTCAGGGCTCTCCCGCCATTCGGGTGCTGCTCTGACGCCCTATCTGGTGCGTTACTGGTTCGTATTCGCAAAGAATAGGCGCGGGTGAATTCGGCCCCGAGCAGGAATATCTCGGAAGAATAATAAACCCAAAGGAATACGATGAGCAGCGCACCCGCCGCGCCGTAGGCGGACGCCACCGCGCTGCTGCCAAGGTACCAACCGACCAGGGATTTGCCCAGAGTGAACAGCGCCGCGGTTACGACCGCGCCGACCGTGACGTCGCGCCATTCGAGGCGGCGGTCAGGCAGCACTTTGTAGATCGCCGCAAACAACAGGGAAATCAGCAGGAAGGAAATGACCGCGTTCAACACGCTGAGGATAAGCGTCCCGAAGGGTAGGTATGCATTGATTATGTCGCCCAGAGCTGCGATCCCCGCGCTCATTACCAGCGACACCATCAGCAGAAATCCCAGTGCCGCCACAAGGCCGAGGCTGGCGGCGCGGGCGCGGATCAGGCGCGAAACCGTGCTGCCAGTCGGCTTGACCTTCCAGATCGCGTTCAAGGCCGATTGCATCTCACCAAATACACCCGAGGCGGTCACCAGCAGGGTGACGCCGCCGATCACGGTAGCCAGCACACCGGACGATTGGTTGCGAGCGCTTTGAATAGCGCCTTGTAGCATTTCGGCGCTTTGCCGTCCCATCAGGCCGGTCAGTTGGTCGACAATGGCGTTCCGCGCGGCCTCTTCACCGAAGGCGAGGCCGGCAATAGCGACGACGATCAACAGGATGGGCGCCATCGAGGTCACTGCGTAGAACGCCATGGCCGCACCGCGGCTCAATGCCTCATCGTCAATGAATGAAGAGACACTGTCCTTCAGCAATGTCCAGGCACTCGCGAACATAACGCTCTCCGCAGGCTGATTGTCGATGACGGTACAATAATTCACACCGGCCAAGGGAGTTGCACTTTTCAGACAGCAATCACGTTCTCCGCATAGCGGATGAACTTCAGATCATGGTCTGGTGCACGCCATGCTTGGAGGCGGGATGCGACCTTGTCAGTTGGTCCCGGATCGCCTCAAGACCGACCTTCTCCTTGAAATTCGCGCCGTGCCGCTTACGTAGTCTTCAAAGACCAAGGTCAGGCTCCTGTCAGATTTCGGAGACCACCCCAGGTTACGGTGTTCCGCCATTTCGTGGCCGATCGAGACACCGTGCTTTATCCGGCAAGTTCAAGGTGCGGGTAGTCCTGGAACCAATCGCGCAACCGTGCGTTCGAAAGGGGTGTGAAAGAGACGATAGTCCGGGTAACGCAGCGCGCCGACACCAGTTACCACAAACACCTGTGCCCCATGGTCATCTGATCGGGCGGATAGCCCGCTCGAAATGGCAAGTTGCCGCCGCCCAGCGGTATGGACGGTGATCGCTGCTCGAACGACATGACCTATGTCCAGTTCCGGAGTTTTTTCAAATTCACACCCAGCCCCATCCGTCGCCTCGCACGTCGCGTGCAACTTGGTTTCGCCGCACCGCGGCGGCGTTCCTTGCACTTATGGCAGTTTGCACTACCATCTTCTTCCTATGGGATTGGAACTGGTTCAAGCCTGTCATCGAAGCTCGGCTATCCGCTTACACTGGACGCCTGGTTAGTATAGAGCGGATTCGGGTGCAAATGGGCCGCGTCGCGACGATTATCGCGGATGGAGTGCGGGTGGCCAGTCCCGCGGACTTTCAAGGTGCCGATTTCGCAAGCGCGGCGAGCATCGCGCTGGAGTTAAACGTCGAAACCTGGATCCGGTCCGGCCACATCGTGGTGCCGACCATTGTGATCGAGCAGCCTGTCTTCACGTTGCTTCAGACAGAGACTGGACAAAGCAATTGGACCTTGACCTTGGCACAGGTTGCGTCGGATGCGCCGACGATTGAGGTTGGGACCGTTTTGATCCGGAACGGAACC
>CAMBXJ010000280.1 GCA_945871455.1 Asaia bogorensis | reverse complement strand
TGGCCTGGGCTCCGCCCGGCGGGGAAACCACCACAACAGGACACAGGATCAAAGAGCCATGACTCCGGTCGAACCCAAACTCTCGCGCCGCGGCCTCGGCCGATTCGGCGCCGCTGTCGCCACCATCGCCGCTATCGGCGCCGTCAAGGCCGCCACCGCTCCCGCAGCCGCGCAGGCACCTGCTGGCGGCACCATCAAGGTCGGCATCCTCCACTCGCTCTCCGGCACCATGGCGATCAGCGAGACCACGCTGAAAGACGTCATGCTGATGCTGATCGAACAGCAGAATGCCAAGGGTGGTCTGCTGGGCAAGAAGCTGGAAGCCGTCATCGTCGATCCCGCCTCCAACTGGCCGCTGTTCGCCGAGAAGGCCCGCCAGTTGATCTCGGTGGACAAATGCGCGGCGACGTTCGGCTGCTGGACGTCCGTGTCCCGCAAGTCGGTGCTGCCGGTGTTCGAGGAACTGAACTCCATCCTATTCTACCCGGTCCAGTATGAGGGCCAGGAATGCAGCCGCAACGTGTTCTACACGGTCGCGGCGCCGAACCAGCAGGCGATCCCAGCGGTCGATTACCTGATGGCGGAAAACAAGGTGCAGCGTTGGGTGCTGGCCGGCACGGACTACGTCTATCCGCGCACCACCAACCAGATCCTGGAAGCCTACCTGATCAGCAAGGGTGTCGCCAAAGACGACATCATGATCAACTACACCCCGTTCGGCCATTCCGACTGGCAGAACATCGTTGCCTCCATCAAGCGGTTCGGTTCCGCCGGCAAGAAGACCGCCGTCGTTTCGACCATCAACGGCGATGCCAACGTGCCGTTCTACAAAGAACTCGGCAACCAGGGCATCAAGGCCACCGACATCCCGGTCGTCGCGTTCAGCGTCGGTGAGGAAGAACTGGCCGGCATCGATACCAAGCCGCTGGTCGGCCATCTGGCCGCCTGGAACTACTTCCAGAGCGTGGACGTGCCGCAGAACAAGGCGTTCATCGAGGCCTGGAAGAAATACACCAAGAACCCGAAGCGCGTGACCAACGACCCCATGGAAGCCCACTACATCGGCTTCAACATGTGGGTGAAAGCGGTCGAGGCCGCTGGCACCACCGCCTCCGATGCCGTGATCGACTCGCTGCTGGGCGTCGCCGTGCCGAACCTGTCGGGCGGCTACTCCGCGATGATGCCGAACCACCACATCACGAAGCCGGTGTTGATCGGTGAGATCCAGGCGGACGGGCAGTTCAGCACCGTGTCGCAGACCGCCGGCCTGGTGGTGGCGCAGGAGTGGTCGCCCTATGTCGCGGATACCAAGGATCTGATCGGCGACTGGCGCGCGCCCATGAAATGCGGTGCGTTCAACGTGAAGACCGGCGCGTGCACCGCCGGCAAGAAGACCTGATCCTGGTCTGATTGTCGCGAAAGGGGCGGCCGTTTCCTTCCGGCCGCCCCTTACGCATGTCTGGCCGGGTTCATTATCGGCCTGCCCCCATCCGGAATTCGCGCGATGTCCCGATTGCTCCTTTCCCTCATTCGAACCGCCCGCCTGCCAGGCAGTCGAGGCCGCCGAGCGGGGTGTTCGAGTTTGGTGGCGCTTGGCCTGCTGGTCTTGATGTCGATCGCGCCTATCGGGACTGCCAGGGCGCAACCGGCCGAAGACGCGTTCGCCTCGCTGTCATCCACCAATTTCAACACCATCCGCCAGGGGGTGGAGGCGCTGGTCGCCTCCGGTCACGCCCGGGCCGCCACGGTCATCGTGGCCCTGCAGGGTGGCCGGCTGTTTGCCCGGGCCGACAAGGCGCTCTTCATCAAGACCGATGATGGCGGGTTTATCGACGCCATGACGGGCGCCCCGGCGCCGGACGTCGCCGCCAGTGCCCTGAAGCAGGTGCGGCTGAACAACGCGGTGCGCAGTGCCATCGATGCCGGCCTCGGCGCCCTGCGGCTGTTCGCCCCCGACGTCGCCACCCGATCACAGGCCGCCGAGGCCGTGTTCCGTTCGCGCGATCCGCTCGCCCTGCCCGCGCTGAACCAGGCCCTGGTCAAGGAAACCAACCCCGGCGTGAAAGCCCGCATGGAGCAAGCGCGTGCCGCTGCCCTGCTGTTCGCGCCCGAGACCACGGAAGCCGACCGGGTGAGCGCCGTCGCGGTGCTGCGCGCCCGTGGCGATATCGAGGTGCGAGGCCTGCTGGCCTCCCTGTCCGGCCAGTCGCCCGCCGTGGCGGAGGCCACCGCGATCGCGATCGTGGCGATCGACCGCGAAATGCAGCTCTGGAGCATCCTGCAAAGCATCTACTATGGCCTGAGTCTGGGGTCGGTCCTGCTGCTGGCCGCCGCCGGCCTGGCCATCACGTTCGGCGTGATGGGCGTCATCAACATGGCGCACGGTGAGATGGTGATGATCGGCGCCTACACCACCTTCGTGGTGCAGCAGACCATGAAGACCTATGTGCCGGAGCTTTATGCCGCCAATCTGCTGGTCGCGATCCCGGCCGCTTTCCTGGTGGCCGGTGTCATCGGCATCGCGATCGAGCGCGGCCTCATCCGCTTCCTGTATGGCCGGCCGCTGGAAACCCTGCTGGCGACCTGGGGCTTGTCGTTGGTCCTGCAACAGGCGGTCCGGTCCCTGTTCGGCGCCAACAACCGCGACGTTGACACCCCGGCCTGGATGAGCGGTGCCACCGAGCTTGGCGGCCTGACCCTGACCTGGAACCGCATGTACATCATTCTGTTCGCCGTGATCGTGCTCGCGGGCCTGATGGCGGCGTTGCGCTACACGCCCCTGGGCCTGCGGATGCGCGCCGTCACCCAGAACCGACGGATGGCCGCGGCAATGGGTATCCGCACCCCATGGATCGACGCCCTGACCTTTGGCCTGGGATCGGGGGTGGCCGGGTTGGCCGGAGTGGCGCTCAGCCAGATCGACAACGTGTCGCCGAACCTGGGCCAGAGCTATATCATCGACAGCTTCATGGTCGTGGTGTTTGGCGGCGTCGGCAATCTTTGGGGCACCACGCTGGGGGCGCTGACCCTTGGCATCGTCAACAAATTCCTGGAACCCGTGGCGGGCGCGGTGTTGGGCAAGATCATCGTCCTGGTGCTGTTGATCCTGTTCATCCAGCGGCGCCCGCGCGGCATGTTCCCCCTCAAGGGACGGGCAGCGGAAGCATGAGACTCGATCGAACCGCCGCCCTGACCTTGCTCCTGGTGCTGGGGACGGCCGTGACCCTGGCGGCGCTGAACCAGTTCACCGCCCCGGGATCCTCCTATCACGTGCCGACCTATGTCATCGCGCTGGCCGGCAAGTATCTGAGCTTCGCCATGCTGGCCCTGGCCGTCGATCTGGTCTGGGGATTTGCCGGCATCCTGTCGTTGGGCCACGCGGCGTTCTTCGCGCTGGGCGGCTACGCGATGGGCATGTATCTGATGCGCCAGATCGGCACCCGCGGAGTCTATGGCAACCCCAATCTGCCCGACTTCATGGTGTTCCTGGGATGGAAGGAGCTGCCCTGGTTCTGGCATGGGTTCGAGTGGTTCGGCTTCGCCATGCTGATGGTGGTGCTGGTGCCCGGCCTGCTGGCCCTGGTATTCGGCTGGCTCGCCTTCCGGTCGCGCGTGACGGGGGTCTATCTGTCGATCATCACCCAGGCGCTGACCTATGCGCTGCTGCTGGCCTTCTTTCGCAACGACATGGGCTTCGGCGGCAATAACGGGCTGACCGATTTCAAGGACATCTTGGGCTTTCCGGTCCAGGCGGACTCCACCCGCTCCGCCTTGTTGGTGATCACCGCGCTGTTCGTGTGCGCGACCTTCCTGGTGGCGCGATTCCTGGTCGGATCGCGCTTCGGCAAGGTACTGATCGCGGTGCGCGACACCGAATCCCGCACCCGCTTCCTGGGCTATCGCCCGGAATCCTACAAGCTGGTGGTCTGGGTGCTGTCCGCCGTCATGGCCGGCATCGGCGGCGCCCTGTATGTGCCGCAGGTCGGGATCATCAATCCCGGTGAGTTCTCCCCCGCCAACTCGATCGAGGCGGTGATCTGGGTCGCGGTCGGTGGCCGCGGCACCCTGACCGGCGCGATCCTGGGCGCGGTGCTGGTGAATTTCGGCAAGACCTGGTTCACCGGGGCGCTGCCGGAACTCTGGCTCTATGCCCTGGGCGCAATGTTCATCTTCGTGACCCTATTGCTGCCCAAAGGAGTCATGGGCCTGTTCGCTCGGCGCGCCCGCAAGCGCGAATCCGCCTCTACGCCGCAGGAGGCCACCCCATGAGCGAAGCCGACACCCTGCTGTATCTGGACGGCGTGACGGTCACGTTCGACGGCTTCCGCGCCCTGAACGCCCTGTCGCTGTATCTGGAAAAAGGCGAGATGCGCGCCGTGATCGGCCCCAACGGCGCCGGCAAGACAACGATGATGGATGTCATCACCGGCCGCACCCGCCCCGACACCGGTCGCGTCGTGTTCGGCAACGACACCGACCTGACCAAGCTGGACGAACCGGCCATCGCCTCCCTGGGTATCGGCCGCAAGTTCCAGAAGCCGACGGTGTTCGAGCCGCATACGGTCTGGGACAATCTGCTGCTGGCCCTGGCGGGCGACCGGCGGCCCCGGTTCAGCCTGTGGGCGCGGGAAACCGCCTCCGAGCGCCGCCGCATCGACGAAATTCTGGTCACCACCCGCCTGGGCGACCAGCGCGAGCGGCGCGCCGCCGACCTGTCGCATGGACAGAAGCAGTGGCTGGAAATCGGGATGCTGCTCGCGCAGGAGCCATCTCTGCTGCTGGTCGACGAACCCGTCGCCGGCATGACCGACGCCGAAACCGAGCAGACCGCCGAATTGCTGCGGGAAATCAACAAGACCCGCAGCGTCGTCGTGGTCGAGCACGACATGGCCTTCGTCCGCGCGCTGGATGTGAAGGTGACCGTGCTGCATGAGGGATCCGTGCTGTCGGAAGGCACGATCGACCATGTCAGCGAGGACCCGCGCGTGATCGAAGTGTATCTGGGGCGATGAGTGTCCGTCCGACGTCATTATGGTCCCTCTCCCGAGGATATCATGAGCCGGCAGGCAGGCACGGCCCCGAAAGCGATGCGGGGCCATCGATGAGGGGTCGCAACGCACCAGGTGGCCATGCGATCCCGCCGAAAGGGACCATAATGACGTCGGATGGACACTGAGATGCTGGAAGTCGATCGCGTCGATCTGCATTACGGCGCCGCCATCGCGCTGCGGCAGGTCTCCATCACCGCCGAAATTGGCGCCGTCACCTGCCTGCTCGGCCGCAACGGCGTGGGCAAGACATCGCTGCTGCGCGCTATCGTGGGGGCGCACCCGATCTCGTCAGGCAGCATCCGTTGGGAGGGTGCCGATATCACCAAACTCCCCATCTACGAACGTGCTCGCCGAGGCATCGCCTGGGTGCCGCAGGGCCGCGACGTGTTCCCGTTGCTGACAGTCCGTGAGAATCTGGAAACCGGGTTCGCCGTGTTGCCGCGCGGGGAGCGGCGAGTGCCCGACGAAATCTTCGACCTGTTCCCGGTGCTGAAGACCATGCTGCGCCGGCGTGGCGGCGATCTGTCCGGCGGCCAGCAACAGCAGCTCGCCATCGCGCGCGCCCTTGTCATGAAACCGCGCCTGATCGTGCTGGACGAACCGACCGAGGGCATCCAGCCCTCCATCATCAAGGATATCGGCCGCGTGATCGCCCTGTTGCGCGGGCGTGGCGAGATGGCCATCCTGCTGGTCGAGCAATATTTCGATTTCGCCCGGGAACTGGCCCAGACCATCGCCGTGATGGACCGCGGCGACATCGTTCTGTCCGGGCGCCGCGAGGATCTAGACGAGCAGGATGTTCGACGTCGCCTCTCTGTCTGACGCTGGGTTGTCCGTTCACCAACGGGCGGTTGGAACCTTGCGCGTGTCGTTCAAGCGCCGCGGCGAGGCGACCGTGCTGGACGAATTCTATCAGTCCGGCTGTCTGAAGGCGCGTCTGCCGCGAACGCCGGATGGCGACTGGACGACGGCGGTGACCCTGAACACCTCGGGCGGGATCGCGGGAGGG
>CAMBXJ010000279.1 GCA_945871455.1 Asaia bogorensis | reverse complement strand
GGTTTCCGCGGCTGGCGAACCTGTTTGGGGAGCAGGGATTGTTCGTCCTGCGGCGGGCGGGCTGACCGCGACTTGAACCGCTGATGCCCCGCATCACCGAACTGAAACTACCGCTGGATCACGATCAACCGGCATTGCGGGCGGCCATCCGCGCGCGTCTGTGCATCCCCGAGACCGCGCTGCTCTCATTCTCCGTCGCTCGCCGGGGTTACGATGCCCGCAAGCGTTCGGCGATCAGCCTTGTCTACACGATCGACGCCATCGTCGCGGACGGTGTGGCCATCCCGAGCGACCCACGGATCGGGCCGATACCCGACACTTCTTACCGGTTCGTGGTGCCGACCCCGGTCCGATCCTCCACCCGGCCCGTGGTGATCGGCTGCGGCCCCTGCGGATTGCTGGCGGCCCTGACCCTGGCGGAGATGGGCCTGCGTCCGATCATCCTGGAGCGCGGCAAGATCGTGCGGGAGCGGACCAGGGACACCTGGGCGCTGTGGCGGAAATCCGTCCTGACGCCGGAAAGCAACGTGCAGTTCGGCGAGGGGGGCGCCGGCACATTTTCCGACGGCAAGCTGTATAGCGGGATCAAGGACAGTCGCTATCTCGGCCGCAAGGTGCTGACCGCCTTCGTGGAAGCCGGGGCGCCGGACGAAATCCTCTGGAACAGCAAGCCGCATATCGGCACGTTCCGCCTTGTGACCGTTGTGGAAGGCATCCGGGAAAAAATCCTCGCGCTTGGCGGCGAATACCGGTTTGGCGCCCGGGTTACCGACCTGGATATTCAGACGGCCGCGGATGGCGTTCGCCAGGTCCGGGGCGTGATGCTGGCCGATGGCGACTACCTGGCCACCGACCATGTCGTCCTGGCAATCGGACACAGTGCGCGTGACACCTTCGACATGCTGCTGGACCGAGGGGTCCAGATCGAGCCGAAGTCGTTCTCCATCGGTGTTCGTATCGAGCATCCGCAGGCCCTGATCGACCGCGCCCGGTTCGGGAGATTCGCCGGCGACAAACTTCTCGGGCCAGCCGACTACAAGCTGGTTCACCATGCCGCGAATGGCCGGTCGGTCTACAGTTTCTGCATGTGTCCGGGCGGGCGCGTGGTCGCCGCGACCTCGGAAGTCGGCTGTGTGGCAACCAACGGCATGAGCCAGTATTCCCGCGCCGAATTCAACGCCAACGCCGGCATCGTGGTCGGCATCACGCCGTCTGATTTTCCTGAAGGAAACCTCGGAGGTGTCGCCCTGCAACGCCGTTGGGAGCAGCAGGCTTTCGTCGCGGGCGGCGGCACCTATGCCGCGCCGGTGCAGTTGGTAGGGGATTTTCTGGCCGGCAGAGCCTCCACGGGTTTGGGATCGGTGATCCCGTCCTACAAGCCCGGGGTGCGGGCGACGGACCTGACTTTGTGCCTTCCCGACTACGTGATCGCCGCGATCCGGGAGGCGTTGCCGGCCTTCGATCGCCAAATACCCGGGTTTGCGATGTCGGATGCGGTGATGATCGGTGTTGAGACCCGCACATCCTCCCCGATCCGGATACCACGCGATGCCCGTGGACAGAGCGTCAACACCAAGGGGTTGTTTCCCGCGGGGGAGGGAGCCGGATACGCGGGCGGCATCTTGTCGGCGGGTGTGGACGGCATCCGGATTGCCGAGGCTATCGCCTTGCTCCTCACCGGCGGCATTCCGGTCGAACCCTTGGCGCGGGGTGGCGGTGCGACGGTCTATGGCTAGAGCGGTTTCATCCTGACTGGAAACGGCAAACCGCTCTATGTCTTTGTTTGATCGCATGATTCACGCACTGTTACGTTCCGCTCAGCACGATCATGCTCCAGGGCCTGATCACGCCGAACGGACCGTCACGGTTTGTCAATCATGCGATTGAGCAGAGCGTCAGTACCTATGCACAGTGGTATCGACCGGTTGACCGTGGCCCGGATGCGGTCCGGGCAAATTGTGGTGATCGACCGGGATGGCGATGCTCTGCGGCACGGGTGCAATTCGACGGTGTGCAGAGTAATACCAGCCGTCGGAAAGATTGACTCTTCGGTCAACTCCTCCCCGTCATGCCGGCGCGGGCCGGCATCCACGCCTTTCCAGGGCTGCAACAGCGCAAGGCGTGGATGGCGGGTCTGCACCCGCCATGACGGCTTTACAGTGCCCGTGGGTCATTGTTTCGGCCAGTTGGTATAACACCGATGGCTCTAACCATGGACCGGTAGACTCACCTCACCGTCATTGCCGAGCTTGATCCACGGCCATGACGGTGACGGGTTTATTCGATCGCACAACTTTGGTTCGCACCCCCGCGGCACGCCTGGTTTGCGTGAAATCCATCCGGCATGTCGCGACACCAACCGCCATCCGTGCGCCAGATGGCGGTGTGGCCCGGAAGACCCGTTGCTGTCGGCCTCCTCGGGCGGCCGTTTTCACCAGCGTTTAATGCCAACCCGCCGCGTTATGTCACGCCGCGCGAACGAGGCTGAGCACGGCACCCTTGCCCCGAACTTCCGCCTCCTCGAACTCGGCCGCGGCAATCGCGCGATCGAGCGCTGCGCGCAGTTCTTTCGCGCTTTCCAAAGTCACCTCGATCCCCGCCCGCGCCCCGGCACCGAGGTCCGTGTTGAGAAAGTCGAGCGTGATGACGTCGCCGAGTGGCGCATGGCGCGCGTGGTCATAGGCGACCACCGCATGCGACAACGGGAACCACTGGTCCCCGCGTTTCGCCATGCCCTCCGCGCGCACGACTTCGATGATCGACGTGCACATGTCCGAGATTCCTACTTCGCCAGATACTTGCCAAAGAAGGCCCATATCTTGTTCCAGCCGTCCATCGCCTGTTCGGGCCGATAAAGAGGGCGGTGCCAGTAGAAGAAACCATGGCCGGCGCCGTCGTACCGGTGGAACTCATACGTCTTGCCGTGCTTCTTCAGCTCTTCTTCATGCAGATTCACCTGCTCGGGGCTCGGCGCGCGGTCGTCGTTGCCGAACAGGCCGAGCAGCGGGCAGCTCAGGCCAGGTGTCATGTCGACGGGCGCGACGGGCTTCTTCGCGTTGAGCTCCTCCTTGCTCATCACCACGCCGCCACCCCATTGATCGATGACGGCATCGATATCGGTCTTCTGGCAGGCATAGATAACGGCGTGGCGGCCACCGGAGCAGGACCCGATCAGGCCGACCTTGCCGTTGTGAGCAGGTTGCGCGCGCATCCACTTCACGGCGGCTTCGGTATCGCCAACCATTTGGGCGTCGGCAATGCCGCCGTCAGCACGCACCTTCGCGGCAACGTCGTCCGGGTTGCCATCGCTGCCACCGCCTTCGCGCTCATAAAGATTGGCGCAGATCGCGAGATATCCATGGTGCGCGAACCGGCGCGTCGTCTCGATGTACAGCTCGCTCCAGCCCGGAAGATGGTGGATCAACACGACGCCCGGAAAGGGGCCAGGACCCTCCGGCTTGGCCACGTAAGCCGTAATCGGGGTTCCCCCGTGACCCTTGATAGTCACATTTTCGCAGGTCATGCCTCGGTAGAATGACATCGATCTTCCTCCATAAGCGTAAGCCTTGGGCCTTGAACGGGCCATCGGAGCGGCACGCGGCGACGGTCCGGTGGGGCCAACCCGCCGAGCCGCCGGAGGGCGCCACAACGTCAGTATTCGACGATCGCATGATCAGCGCAATAAGAGGCCGAAATCGAACCCGGGCAATCGCTTCAACAGAAGGGGCTTTCCGGTCCCGCCGCGACAGGGAAAGCTGCCCGGCGAGTCGCTTTTTCCCCGGTTGGTTTTACACCCCGACGCGCTGGTTGACCTCGATCAGGTTCATCGACGGATCGTAGAGATAGATCTGTCGATACCCCAGCATCGCGTACTGGCCGGCATCGGAGTACATGATACCGGCGTCATCCAGGCGCCGCATGACCGCATCCAGATCGGGCACGGTGATCGCGACATGACCGCCGATGGTCGGATTGTGGTGCAATCCATTGGCCTTGGCGAAGTTCGGCACTGGCTTGACGATATGCAGCCCGTTGTTGACACCCAGCCGCACCGCTTCCGCGCCGTCCTGCTCGAACGTCGCCAGAGCCGCCGGATCGGACCGGAAATCGCCGCCCGACGCCGGGCGCTGGAAGACGCCTTCCCGCATTCCGAATATCGCGTTGAAGAACGAAGCGCTTTCCCGCACGTCGTGAGCCGGCAGGTTTACGTGATGGATTTTCCAGGTCATCGTCGTCGCTTCCTGTCGGCCATGGGCAAGACCGGCATCCTCGCCGTGGTGGTGGGTCTTAGCAAGTCTCGCCCTTGATGGGTTCCGACACGCCCGGTCGCCCTTGACCGGCACCGCGTCGCGGCATAGCCAAATCATCCGACGGCGCCGGCCAGCACCCCATCACCGACAGACGGCGCAGGAATTGATACGACGCCTGGGAATCCGCGGGGACCGAGAAAAAGATGCAAACATACGATTACATCGTTGTTGGTGCCGGCTCCGCTGGCGCCGCCGTTGCGCACCGGCTGTCGGCGGATGCCCGCAACAAGGTCCTGTTGCTGGAAGCCGGCGCCCCAAGTCACCCATGGTCCCGCATCCCGGTCGGTTATGCGCGCCTGCTGACCAATCCCGCCGCCAACTGGCTCTACGCATCCGAACCCGAGGCCAACACCAATGGCCGCAAACTCCCCGTGCCGCGCGGCAAGCTGCTGGGCGGTTCCAGTGCGATCAACGGGTTGGCGTTCGTCCGCGGCCAGGCCCAGGATTTCGACACCTGGGCGCAGATGGGCAATCAAGGGTGGAGCTACGAACACGTCCTGCCGTTTTTCAAGCGCATGGAAAGCTACGAGGGCGGTGGCGACGATACATTCCGTGGCCGGGGCGGCCCGATCCGCGTCACCAATCCGCAACCCAGCAGCACGCTGTTCGCGACCGTCATCGAAGCCGCCGGGCAGGTCGGCATCCCCCACAATCCTGACTACAATGGTGCTCGGCAGGACGGCATTGCCATGAGCCAGGCCACCATCGCGGCCGGCCAACGCATGAGCACCGCCCGCTGCTATCTCGACCCGATCCGCAAACGCGCGAACCTCCATATAGAGACCAGGGCCTTGACCGAGGCACTCCTGCTGGAAGGCAAACGCTGCATCGGGGTTCGATACACGGTGAACGGGGAACCACGGGAAGCGCGGGTCGAACGAGAGGTCGTGGTGAGCGCCGGGGCGATCAACTCCCCGCAACTGCTGGAATTGTCGGGCATCGGCCAACCGGAGCGCTTGCGGGGGCTTGGGATCGAGGTCCGCCACGCACTGCCCGGAGTCGGGGAGAATCTGCGCGACCATTACGCGCCGCGGACACGATGGGCCATCGGCCGGAAAGGGATCACCTTCAATGATCGCGCACGCGGCCTGGGTTTGGTGGGACAGGCGATCCGCTACGCGTTGTTCCAACCCAGCCTGTTAAATATGGTGGGTGCGCCGATGCGCGCCTTTGTCCGTTCTCGCGAAGGTCTTGATGCGCCGGATCTCCTGCTGGGCTGGGTGCCGATGCTGACCGAGCCGGGGCCGAAAGGCCCCAGACTTTCCCGTCAGTCCGGCCTGACTTGCTATGCTCACCCAATGCGGCCCGAAAGCCGCGGCCACATCCACATCACCGCCGCCGATCCGCGGCGGCCGCCGGCGATCAACTTCAATTTCCTGTCGTCGCCGATCGATGCGGAACTGACCATCCGCGCGGTGCGGATCGCCCGTTCGATCATGACGGCGCCGGCGATGGCGCCGTTGCAGGTTTCAGAGATCGGGCCGGGCACCGCGTTGACCACGGATGACGAAATCCTGGATTGGGTGAAGCGGGTGGCCGAAACGACCTATCACCCGGTGGGGACCTGCAAGATGGGGGCGGACGCGATGGCGGTGGTCGACTCCCAGCTTCGTGTGCACGGGATCGCGGGGTTGCGGGTGGCCGACGCGTCCATCATGCCGACATTGACATCGGGCAACACCAACGCGCCATCGATCATGATCGGGGAAAAGGCGGCGGACATGGTGCTGAACGCCGCCGCCTGAACCAGGGTTGCCCCC